>NZ_JAZGZU010000019.1:0-73935 GCF_036347315.1 Flavobacterium sp. C4GT6 | reverse complement strand
GTTTCGGGTGCTGAGACCTTAACAAGCCTTAACTACGATGCTGTTGCCAACACTCTTACCTATAAAGATGAGGAAGGTAATGATACTGTTGTTACATTAACGGATTTAGTTTCGGGTGCTGAGACCTTAACAAGCCTTAACTACGATGCTGTTGCCAACACTCTTACCTATAAAGATGAGGAAGGTAATGATACTGTTGTTACATTAACGGATTTAGTTTCGGGTGCTGAGACCTTAACAAGCCTTAAGTACGATGCAGTTTCCAACACTCTTAGTTATAAAGATGAAGAAGGTAATGACACTGTTATTTCGTTAACGGATTTAGTTTCGGGTGCTGAGACCTTAACAAGCCTTAACTACGATGCAGTTGCCAATACCCTTACCTATAAAGATGAAGAAGGTAATGATACTGTTGTTACATTAACGGATTTAGTTTCGGGTGCTGAGACCTTAACAAGCCTTAACTACGATGCAGTTGCCAATACCCTTACCTATAAAGATGAGGAAGGAAATGACACTGTTGTTACATTAACGGATTTAGTTTCGGGTGCTGAGACTTTAACGGTACTGAATTACGATGATACGACTAATGTATTGACTTACAGTGATGAGGAGGGTACGGTTAATACTATCGATCTGAGCAGTATGGTTTCCAATAATGAGACAAATACTTCTCTTAGTATTTCATCAGGGCAGTTGATATATAATAATGAAGCCGCTAATAATGGTACGGTAGATTTGATATCAGCAGATCCTAATAATGCGCTTGTTTTTGGAGTAGATGGATCTCTGTATGTTGATGCGGATTTGGCTGTTGAACCATGGTTTGTACAGGAAACAACTGATAAGGCTACTTTAAACAGTGATAATATATTTAATATGGGTAATGTTGGTATTGGTACAAATAATATGTTAGGTACTTCTAATGCCAATGTAAAACTTGCTGTAAATGGAGCAATTCTTACAACTAACTCCATTTATGCAGATTATGTATTTGAAGAGTATTTCAATGGTTTTTCAGAAATTAATAGTGAATACGATTTTAAGACTCTGGATGAAGTTGCTGAATTTATAAGTGAAAATAATCACTTGCCAGGTGTAACGAGTATTAGTGATTTAGGCAGAAATGATAAAGGTGAGTATATGGTAAACATATCAGAACTTTCCGTTCAGATTCTAGAGAAAGTAGAGGAACTATATCTGCACACCATAGATCAAAAAAAGACTATAAAACAAAAGGAACAGAGAATAGAAGAGCTTGAAATGAAATTTGAAGAGCTAAACAAAAGATTGCTTGAAATAGAAAAATCTATTGGTGAAAAATAGTTTTTTCTCTGGCAGGATACAAATCCTGCCAGATTTTTATCTTTTTATAAGTTTAACATGTTAAGCTGTGAAGCAATTCTAATAATTTAAATATGAAAAATAACTATCAAAATATAATTCTATTTGCTTTTACTTTCATTCATTCAGCTTCACTTTTTTCTCAAACAGTAAACTTGGGACAAGTTGCGGTAAAGGAAGATACACAAGTGTCTTTTCTTGCAGATTTTACGAATACTTCAACCGCAGATTTTCTCAATGACGGCGAATTATATTTGTTTAGAAATATTCGAAACGATGGTCTGTTTAGCTTCAGTTCAGGATCAAACGGATCAGTTTATTTTAATGGCGATATCACACAGTCAATTTTGGGAGAAATGTCTATTGAGCTGTACAATGTTGAATTTAATAACATTTCATTACAGCCTGCCTTTTCCTTATTTAATGATCTCGAAATTTATGGTACGGCAGAATTTGCAAATGGTATAATTGATAACAGTTTAACGGGTAGTGGTCGTGTTATTTTTTATCCGGGGGGATCATCATCAGGAATGAACGATGATAGTTTTGTAAATGGTGTTGTGGAAAAAAGAGGTAATGAGGCATTTACTTTTCCCATAGGTAAACAAAATTATTATCGTAATGCAAGAATAGCCTCAAGTTTGGAGGTTGTAGCCAATATAAGTTCGGAATATAAGCTTGAAAATTCAGATTTACTTTATCCGCATTCAAATTTAGGTAGCACGGAAATATACATTATTGATGATACCGAATATTGGACGGTAGAAGGGGAGTTAGAAAATGCAGGATTACTATTAACACTTAGTTGGGATACTAATACAACTCCCCAAGAAATCACAAATGAAATTTCACAAGATAATATTCATATAGTAAGATGGGATAGTGAAAATTCTCAGTGGTTGGATGAAGGGGGGATTGTAAACTTCGCAGAAAATACAGTAACAACCCCGGTAGAAGTAAGTGGCTCAGGTGTATTTACTCTAGCTCGTGTGAAAGAGTATAATACTACACCTGAAATAGTAGTATATAATGCCGTAAGTCCTGATGGAAATGGAGAAAACGACTATTTTATTATTGAAAATATAGAACTATATCCTAAAAATAAAGTACAAATATTTAACAGGTGGGGAGTCAAAGTTTTTGAGACCGACAATTATGGAGCCGATGGTAATGTATTTAACGGTTTATCAGATGGCAGAGCTACAATAAATAGTGAAGGGAAGTTACAAACCGGAACTTATTTTTATGTAATAGAATACGAGTATACAGGTGATACAGACCCCAGAACTATTAAAAAGGCAGGTTATTTATACCTGAATAATGATTAAAAAACAGGAAATTATGAAATTTAATAGAGAAAACTTTCTTAAACTGTTCACCTTTTTTATAATACTCAGCTCGAATGTCATGTGGGCGCAAAGTGAAGCACAGTTTACTCAATATATGTATAATACTACTATCATAAATCCCGGTTACGCAGGTTCCAGGCAGGTTATTAGTATTTTTGGAGGGTACAGAGCTCAGTGGGTCGGTTTAGATGGAGCACCTAAAACGGGTGCTTTTTCATTGCATGCTCCGACAAGAGAAGATTCACCTGTGGGATTGGGAATATCTTTTTTAAATGACCGATTAGGTCCTTCGGATCTCAATACAATATCTGGAGATTTTTCTTATAAAATTGACTTTGGTTATGGCTATGATCATCACTTGTCCTTCGGAATTAAAGCTAGTGCAGATTTACTAAATGTTGATTATACAAAACTTACTATTATGGATGAGCAGGATACCAGGTTTCAAAACAACATAGAGAATCGATTGTCGCCAAATGTTGGAGCAGGTGTATACGTCTACGGTGATAAATATTATGCGGGTTTTTCAATACCGAAGTTTCTTGAGACTAAGTTTTATGAAGGTAACACAGAATCTCTTGTAATGAATAAAGTAACCTACTATGTGATGGGAGGATATGTTTTTGATGTCTCTGATATTATTAAATTCAAACCAACATTCCTTGTAAAAGCAGTATCAGGAGCTCCATTACAAGTTGATTTAAGTGGTAATGTTATGTTCTATGACAAATTGACATTGGGTGTTGCTTATCGATGGGATGCATCTGTAAGTGCTTTGGCTGGCGTCCAGATAGGTGACGGGTTCTTTTTTGGATACTCTTATGATGCAGATACCAAAAATTTAGGAAGCTATAATTCGGGTTCACACGAGATTTTTTTGAGGTTTGAAATTATTAATGGTAGTAATATAGGAAGAGCTACATCGCCAAGGTTTTTCTAGATATGTTAGTACTGCAAATTGTTATTTACTATGAATAGGTTTTTTTTATTAATCACTTTATTACTGTCAGGTTATATAAATAGCCAAGAACAAAAAAAAATTGTTGCTGCAGATACCAAATTTAATAAATATGCATTTGTTGATGCTATTGAAATATACGAGAGTGTAATAAAGCAAGGATATCGATCTCCTGAGTTATTTCAGCGACTGGCTGACTCATATTATTTTAACGGACAATATGCCAAAGCTGAAGAATACTATAGAGAGTACTTTACAGAAGAGGAAAAACCTAATTCCGAATATTTATACCGTTATTCTTTATGCCTCAAATCTAAAGGTAAATTTACTTTAGCTGATAGTTTGATGAATGTGTTTGTAGCACAGAACAAGCAGGATTACAGAGCAAGATTATTTTCTGACAAAGAAGATTATTTAGAAGTTATAGAGGAGAATTCCGGACGTTATAAAATTTCCGATTTGGGTATAAATTCTGATTATTCTGATTATGGGCCTTATATTTTAAACAATAAGCTGATTTTTACCTCAAGCAGGCCCAATAGTAGAAGACCTTTAATAGATAAATGGTCAAATCAGCCTTATAGCAGTATATACAGTGCCGATAACACACCCGATGGAAATTTTTATGACGTAAAAATATTCGATAAGAATATTTTATCTCAATATCATGAATCAACACCAGTATTTACCAAAGATGGTAAAACGATATATTTTACCTCGAGCAATGTAGAAATATTACAAAAAAAAGGAGAGCAAAAATTATTGTTAAAATTGTACAAGGCAACTTACGATGGGGAAAGCTGGGGAGATGTTAAAGAACTTTCTATAAATGAGAAATACAGTAATAATGCTCATCCGGCATTAAGCCCTGATGAAAAGTGGCTCTATTTTGTTTCTGACAGATACGGTACTGTGGGCAGCTCTGATATCTACAGGGTAAGTATTAATGAAGACGGAACTTTTGGAGAACCAGAAAATTTAGGGTTAAATATTAATACGGAAGGCAGGGAAACCTTTCCTTATGTTTCAGCAAATAACAAATTGTACTTTGCTTCGGACGGACACCCGGGACTAGGGGGACTTGATGTTTTTTGCGCAGACATTTCCGAGGATGGTTCATTAAAACAGCCTGTTAATGTAGGTAAGCCAGTGAACAGCGAGTCAGATGATTTTAGTTTTATCATTAATGATTTCAGCAGAATAGGTTTTTTTGCTTCCAACCGAACAAATAATTTTAAATCCGATAATATTTTTAAAATCAACGAAATCAGTCCAATTCCCGAAGATTTTGGGCAGCATAAGCCTATAGTAGGTAAGGTCTTAGGCGTTGATAATATTGCTAAAATAACACTTTTCGATTTTCAGTATGACAAAATACTTGAGACGAAGACCAATAAAGAAGGTGAGTATAATTTGGGAGAACTGGGCTTTGGGCAGTACAGAATAAAAGTAGAAAGTGATGGTTATGAAATAATTGAAGCGACATTTACGGTTGCCAAAGATAAGCCAGAAAAAGCAGAACTGACACAGGAATTAAAGAAGAAATCTCTTGAGCTATCTCCGGGCACAAATCTCAGGGATATATTAAATATAAGAGACTTGTTTTTTGAACTGAATGAATCCGATATTAACCAGCTTGCGGAAGCAGATTTGGCTAAGATTTTGGTTTTCCTTAAAAAGAATTCAGAAGTGAAAGTGAAGATTTGTGCTCATACTGACTCAAGAGGTAATGAATTTTACAACCTTAAACTTTCTCAAAGGAGGGCTTATACTACCAAAAGCTGGTTAGTAGATCACGGAATTGATAGCAATAGAATAATAGCAGTAGGATATGGAGAAAGTAAAATTCTTAATCATTGTACCAATGGTGTGTTGTGTAGTGAAGAAGAGCATCAGTTAAACAGAAGAGTTGATTTTATTCTTTTTTAATAAATAGTTTAATATTTTAGAGTGAAGTTATTTCGTATATTTTCTGTTTTTCTTTATAAATTATTTTATACCCTTGAACTTATTTTAAAAGGTTATTTATAGTTATAAGTACGTCAAATATTTTTTCTGTTCAAAGCAGCCTATAGTTTTTAATTTTTTTAGGTGAAAAGTAATAAAAAAGTAAGTTCTAAAATCGTTATAATAACTAAACTGCGATTCCTAGGATTTATTTCTTTATAGCTTTGAATAATTTCTTTTTCGCGATGGATAATTTAACTTTCATAACTTTTGCTAAAACGACATCTTACTCTGTTGAAAGTCTGAGTAATATATTAAAGTTTATGGTTACGAATCATGTCGGTTTTGTCTTGCTTATTTATTATTTGAAATTGGAGCTTTAAACTCTATTGATATGTGAAACATTAAGATTAAATCTACAGGTACTTTAATGTAAGGTCTTTTTGTTCTGCTTAATGAATTCTATCGTGAGTTGAAATGTTGTCAACTTTTAACTCAATCGGCGAGGATTATAAAGTAATAAGAAAATAAAATATCAAAAATTATGAATGCAGCACAGTTTTATGATTTAATTAAAAATTCAATAGAAACCATAAAAGACGAAACAGATGATGAAATGGTAATTGCTTTTTTTGTTTTTGTGTATAAAAGATTTATGTCCTTGGAGCCAAGGCATTTTTTTGACAGTGATGAATATATGAATTACAAGGAGTATATTGAAAAAATAGGCTCTCATCTTAAAGAAAATTATGATGCTGTATTGCAACATCATAATACTTTTTATACAAGAAATAACTTTTATGAGATAAGATTGGTATTAAGTTGTTTATTGTCAGCATTTAAGGAACGTTGATTAGCACCTGGTGTAGAGTTATTAACTTTATATTTTTTACCGGTTAATATTTGCTAGTTTTATTTATCCCCATTGATTGTTTACGTTTAGTTCTATTAATTGTAACTGCATAAACAAATGATTAGGCTTCCTGTAATGGAGGTCTTTTTTAAAATAAAAAAAGTATTAGTTGTATAGCTTTAATACCCTGTTATCAGTATTATAGTTATATGTTTGTTTTGTTAGTAATTACAAAAACTGAATTAATCTTGTGTGGGGACACAACCGTAGTATTTTGTTCAGTTTTATAAATCTTTTTGGTAACCTGTTTATAAAAATAAACAGTTTTTTTTACGATTTTATTTTAGGTTTAGTATCAGACTGATATTAAAATAAAACTATTATTACGGTACTTTTATAATAAGTAAAATTTTCATATTCATAAGTTAAGTGGGAACTTATTTGAGTTTGTTACGGTGTTTTATTTACTTACTAGCCGGTTTGTTTTTTATAATAAACCGGTTTTTTATGTGATTTATAAGGCGTATTTGCGGTTCTGTTGCATCTTGAATAGAATTTTCACCATAGCTTACTAGATAACAAAAATCACAGGTAAAACTTAGTATTCACGTAAATCAATTGTTTTCAAACTGTAAATCTTTAATAACGATTTGCACAAAAAATGAGGGGGGAATGAAATAGTAAAAGTTATTAAAGTAGTACAATTTTATCATTTAATAAAAAATCTGTAGAAACTATATAAGAGGAGACAGATGATGAAGAGTAAGTGCCTTTTTTGTTTTCGTGTATAAAAAATTTACCTCCTTAGAGCTGCGGCATTTTTCTCATTGTGATGAATATAATACATAGAAGGAATACCTTAGTGTGACGACTAATTCACTTAAAAAAATTTATGATGCTGTATTGCAGCATCATACCTATTAATACTAAAAATAATTTTTATGATATACGATTGGTATCAAGCTGTATGTTGCCAGTATTTAAAGAGTTTTAGGTAATTTATTTTAAAAAGGTATTATGCTGATATCTTTTTACAGTTTTGTTGTTGCTATTTTTGTTCATCCTCCATTGATTGTTTATGTATAGTTAAATTCTGTTTAACGTGATACACAAATGATTCGACCTCCCGCTAGGGAGGTCTTTTTTTTGTTAAAACTTATAAAATGTATTAGTGTAATACCTTATAATCAGTGTTATAGGTTTATTTTTGTCGTATTAGTAATTTGATGAAACTGAATTTGTGGTATGTGTGGGGACACGACCAAAGTATTTCATTCAGTTTTGGAAATTTTTTGGGTAGCCTGTTTATGAAAATAAACAGGCTTTTTTAGTTATTTTTTTTAGAATTCATATCACCCTAATACTAAAAGTTTGTTTTTGATATCATACTTTTGTTCAAAGTAAAATACTCATATTTATATTTAAGTGGGGACTTAATTAAGATTGTTAAGAGGTTTTATTTACTTACTGGCCGGTTTGTTTTTATGACAGACCGGTTTTTTTTATGTGGTTTGTAAGGCATCTTTTTGGTCATGATATATCTTGCTGTCTTTAAAAAGGAGGATCAAAAATCGATAAGTACGGGCTTACATCTAGATATTTAGAGGTCAAGAAGCTATGCTTGTGTTTAGGTTTTGGTATAAAAGTAATTGTTGAAAACCATCAGCTTGCTTGTCGGCCTTTTATTACTTTCCTCTTGTCCTTTGTTATTTATAAATTTATACAGACGGATGCAGGTACGTTATTGATCCGTAACAGATTACTTTGTGATATTTTCAGGTTTCTCATTTAGGGCCTGATATACCCGGTAACTGAATTCGCTAATGCTGTTTTCTATCATTTTGGATGCGCTTGCGTTGCCCCCGCCCATTACAATCACGCCATCAAAAACATAGGATTCTCTCGGCTCATTATGTAATCCTCAGATAAATATTCCTCAGATTATCTCCATTACGAGGTGTTTTCAAAAAGAAAGACAACCCAAAACTGTTCTCTAACATAATTCAACTTTTTAGATTAATAAATGTAGAAATACAGCGTCTTAAAATCAAGTCGTTAACCTACTTTACCTGTTGATATACAAGTATTTAAGTCCAATTCTGTGGCACATTTTTTTTAAAGGCAAATGTGCCACGATTTTGCCACAAAACTTTTGTGCCGTTTTATAAATTCTGATGAAGTGCAGGGAAATAAAAAACCCTGCAAATCGTTGGATTTACAGGGTTTTACACGTTTTTTGCGGGTTTTTGAAAAATTTGGAAAACCTTAATTTTCCTTATTTTAACCCATTTCGTGGGGAGAGCAGGATTCGAACCTGCGAAGGTTTCCCAACGGATTTACAGTCCGTCCTCGTTGGCCGCTTGAGTATCTCCCCATGCCGTTTTAGACATGCATTATTGTTTTAATGCGGTGCAAATATAGTACTGTTTTCTTACTAAACAAACATATTTTTGGGTATTTTAAAAACTATTTTTTAAATGGCTGTAAGCTAAATAAATAAAAAAATATTTTTTGTGTTTTGTGTTTTATCTTTAAATTAAAAACCATCTATAGCTTTATATTTTAAACGGTGTGTAGTATTTTTGTGCTACGAAAATGAGGCAGGAATCCTGCTTTTGATCTGCAAAAATTTTACTCCTCCATAACAATGTTAGAAACCAATATAAATAAAGCCATAAAGGCCAGTTACTTTAGTATTATAGGTAATACCCTGTTGGCGTTATTAAAAGGTGTGGCGGGCTTTTTTGGTAACTCGTATGCGCTTATTGCCGATGCGATTGAGTCAACCACCGATATATTCTCGTCAATACTGGTACTGTTTGGAATTAAGTATTCCACTCGTCCAGCAGATGAGAACCACCCGTATGGACACGGAAGGGCAGAGGCGCTTATCACCTTTATCGTAGTGGGCTTTTTGATTACCGCAGCCACCGTTATTGCTTACGAAAGTATAGTGAACATACAAACACCACATGATTTGCCTAAAAGCTGGACATTAATCGTTCTTGGGGCTATTATTATTTGGAAAGAAATATCATTTAGGCTGGTGCTTAAAAGGAGTAAGGAAACCAACAGTTCGGCACTTAAGGCCGATGCCTGGCATCATCGTAGTGATGCTATAACATCTATAGCGGCATTTATAGGGATTGCTATTGCACTTTTTTACGGAAAGGGATATGAGTCGGCAGACGACTGGGCTGCGCTGTTTGCTTCGGGCTTTATTATTTACAACAGTTATCTTATTTTTCGCCCGGCTCTGGGTGAGATAATGGACGAGCATTTGTATGATGATGTGGTGGAGGATGTAAGGGAAGCATCGGTTAAGGTAAAAGGTATACTGGGTACCGAAAAATGTTTTGTAAGGAAAACAGGTATGGTATACCACATAGAACTTCATGCCATTGTAGATGCCAATATCTCTGTAAAGGAAGGGCACAGGCTAGCACATGAACTTGAAGATTACCTTCGTAAGCAAATCACCGGAGTAGGGCGTGTACTTATACACATTGAGCCCGACGATTACAGCTGATTTACAGAATAGAAACTAAAGGAATATAAAACAACGTTATAGAAATATAGCGTTGTTTTTTTATTTTTATATAAATCTAAAACCATGAAACCAGTCTTACTCGTTTTGTTTTTAGGGCTTAGCCTTATTTCCTGTAAAGATAACTTTAGGCAGGCTATGGATCCTATTCCGCTTTATGATACGCTTACTTTTCCTAAAGGAGTTTCTGCCGAATGTATTGAAAAATCTAAGGGGTATTTTAAGGCTTATGGCTGTATGGTTTCATCATACTATTGGGTTATAGATGCTAAACCTATGGATGTAAATAACGATGCATTGACAGATACCCTTGTTATAATTTCTCCGTCATCTTTAAATTTGGATTATCCCGGATTTGATTACTGCGGGGAAGATAACCGTAAGCTTGTTGTACTACTTAATGTTGACGGGAAAGCAAGCAGGGTAGGGCGTGTGTATGATAATGTGATATGTAACGAAGTAAGCTGTGCTTGGGGAGGTTATGATATATTTGATAAAAAAGCCGACAATATGGTTTTATACCATGATGCAGGACAGGGGTATAAATTTGAGTATAAAATTTACACCTCACTGGTGCAACAGGAGTTTTATATAGACAGTATTTATTATTACTCTAAATGCCCCGGAGATGATAAACCAAATGGGAATGAATATACTTTGACCTACGAGCAAAGACTGCCTTTACAATATTATAAAAGAACTTTGACAGATTCAATACGTGAATTTAAAGGAATATAAATAAAATCCCCGCAATTGCGGGGATTTTATTTATATTTTTAAAGAGAGATTATTCGGCTAAAAGCTCTTTTACTTTAGCCTTAAGCTCTTCACCTCTTAAATCACGGGCAACGATAACACCATTTTTGTCCAGTATAACCGTAGCAGGTATAGATGTAACACCATATTGTTTTGCAATTGGTTCGTCCCAACCCTGAAGGTTAGAGATGTGCTGCCATGTAAGGTTATCTTTCTCTATAGCACCTTTCCATTTTGCATCGTCTTTATCCAGTGATACTCCGATTATGTTAAGTCCTTTGCCGTGTAGCTCATTATACATAGCTACTACATTAGGATTTTCTTTACGGCATGGTCCGCACCATGAAGCCCAAAAATCGATAATAGTCACCTTACCTTTTGCCTGTTTAAGAGAAAGTGTTTTTCCGTTTGGAGTGGCTGCCGAAAAATCAGGAGCAGTTTTACCCACTTCGGTAGCTTCCATAGCTTTTTCATTAGCTAACATTTGGTTAAGGTATTCTTCTACTTTCTGTCCCATTTCGGTAGCTTTCGGCTCCGGACCCATTTTGTCGAAAATCGGTTTTAAATCTTTTGCTTTTACATTTTGATCTCTCAGTATAATAGGGAAAAGTTCTACACATATAACACTGTTAGGGTTTTCTTCAATAAATGCAATATAGGTTTTGTTGTATTCTTTGGTAAGTTTTGAATATTCTTCTACAATCCTGTTTTGGGTTTCTGTATCACCTTCTTCCTTGGCTTTGGCAAAGTTGTCCATATGCTCGTTTTTAAAAGCCAGCTCTTTATTGCCAACTTCAACAAGTATTGTATTTAGTTTAGCCAGTGCATTATTGTTTATTGTACCGCCTACTACTGATTTTGAAATATCTTCAGTATTAACATTTACTGTAATATTTCCCTTTTCGGCATAAACAGCAATTTGCCCGTCCATTCGTTTTTCTTCAAAATAAATCAGTCGCTGTTCCGGCTTGTCTGATACACCACTAAAGGTGAATTTTCCATTTTTTACTATTGTTGAGTCCAGTTTACTCATTACTTTCTCAGTAATAGTTTTTGCCAGATATACTTTCTGTCCGTTAAAATCAGTACTTACTGTCCCAACAATTTTAAACTCGTTTCCAACCAAATCGAGCCCCTTAAAAGACATGATAGCCAAAACGGTTAAGGTGATTACAAGAATTTTTTTCATAGTGTAAAGGTTTTGATTTGTTACATAGGTACGCCTAAGTTACTAAATTATATTTATAAAAAAAGACGCAGGGATTATCTGCGCCTTTTGTGTATGTTGTGTTCTATGTAGATTACTTAGCTAAAAGCTCTTCTACTTTAGCTTTAAGTTCATCACCTCTAAGGTCTCTTGCTACAATTACACCGTTAGCATCTACTATTATAGTAGCAGGGATGCTGTTTACACCAAATTGTTTAGCAATTGGCTCGTCCCAACCTTTAAGGTTAGAGATGTGTTGCCATGTAAGCTTATCGGCAGCGATAGCCTGTTTCCATTTGTCTCCGTCTTCGTCAAGAGAAACGCCAATAATGTTAAGTCCTTTACCGTGAAGCTCGTTGTACATAGCTACTACGTTAGGGTTTTCTTTACGGCATGGACCACACCATGAAGCCCAAAGGTCGATAATAGTAACTTTACCCATAGCTTCTTTAATAGAAAGCATTTTGCCTTCTGGTGTCGGGGCAGCAAAATCAGGAACCTGTTTACCTACAGAAGTTGCCGATTTAGCAGCGTCTGCCTGTTTTTTCTTTTCAAGGTATTCGCTTATTTTTTTACCTAAATCACTGTCTTTGCTTGATTGTGGTAGTTTATCAAAAATAGCCTGTAGCTCTTCATAAGTAGCCTCCTGACTTCTTAATAGAGAAGGGAATGCCTGAATAGAAATTTCTGCTGTAGGGTTTTCTTCAATAAAAGCTTTGAATTTAGTGTACATCTCGTTAGAGAATGCCTCAAACTGCTCTTCAATTTTCTTTACAGCCTCTGCGTCTTGTGACTGAGAAGCTTTTGTATATTCCTGGCTAAGTTCCTGTCCTTTTTTACTTACTTCATTATTAAGTTTGTTGTACTTAGCAAGCACTTCGTTATTAAAGGTACCGGTAACGGTAGAGTTGTAAATTGTATCTTTATTTACATTGATGGTAATATTACCTTCTTCAGCAAAAAATCGGATAGGTGCATTTTTTTCTTCTCCTTCAATGAAAAGGAAACGCTCCTGTGGAGTTTCGGCCATACCTCTAAAAGTAAATTTACCGTTCTCTACAACAGCTGTGTCTAAAGATATTGGCTGAGCCATACGCTCTTTTGGAGCTTCTTTAAGGAAAACCTGCTTACCGTTGTAAATAGTATCTATGGTTCCTGAAACAAGGAACTCATTTTCTTTAAGTGAATCGTTGCACGAAACCGCAAAAGCAGCTACCGATGCAAACAAAAGAAATTTTTTCATGTGGTTTTTATAGTTTTTATTTAAGCTGCTAAATTATCTAAAAATAAATGGTATACAGCAGCATTAACAATTATTTTATACTTATGAGTTACTGCACGAAGAGGCTTGGTTTACAACTGTTTGCACTGTTGTGTTTTTAATTCCGCCAAAACCTTTCTCTACATTAATCATATTATGGTAACCTCTTGCTTTCAAAATTGATGCCATTATTACCGAACGGTAACCACCGGCGCAGTGAAGGTAAAAGTCGGCTTCCCTGGGTACTTCTGCAAAGCGCTCGTTTACAAAATCAAGCGGAATGTTTACAGCTTCAGCTACGTGACCGTTACTAAACTCCCCCGGTTTACGTGAATCTACCACTTTGATAGGGTTTTGTGCCAGTCCTTCGGCAAACTCCTCAGGAGAGATAGAACGGATGCTTTCGGTTTCAAACCCTGCAGCTTTCCATGCTTCCATGCCACCTTTAAGGTAGCCCAGTGTGTTATCAAAACCTACGCGTGCAAGCCTTGTAATGGTTTCTTCTTCCTTACCTTCGGGAGTAACCAGTAGTATAGGCTGGTTCACATCGCGTATAAGTGCACCTACCCAAGGAGCAAAACCTCCGTGAAGACCTATAAATATAGAGTTAGGGATATGTTCTTTTACAAAGTCGTTTTCATGCCTTACATCAAGCACTATAGCACCCGTACTGTTTGCTGTAGCTTCCAATTGTTGTGCTGTAAGTGGTGTAATACCTTTTTTGATGATGTTGTCAAGGCTATCGTACCCTTTAATGTTCATTAAAACATTTTGAGGGAAATAAGCAGGAGGGGCTCCCAGTCCGTCCAGTAGTTCGGCGGTAAATTCCTCTTTGGTCATATTAGCCCTAAGGGCGTAGTTTGTTTTCTTTTGATTACCCAGTGTATCGGTAGTTTCCTTGCTCATGTTTTTTCCGCAGGCACTTCCGGCACCGTGGCTAGGGTAAACTATAAGTTCATCCGGCAATACCATTATCTTATTACGAAGTGAATCAAACAGGTGAGAGGCAAGTACCTCCTGAGTCAGTTCGCTGGTAAGAGCCTGTGCAAGATCCGGTCTTCCCACATCACCAATAAACAGAGTATCTCCTGTAATAATACCATGCATATTATTGTTTTCGTCTAAAAGCAGGTAGCAGGTACTTTCTAAAGTATGTCCCGGTGTGTATATAGCCCTAATGGTGTAGTTACCTACTTTAAATTCCTGATTATCTTCGGCAATAATAGCGTTAAACTCGGGAGCAGCTGTTGGACCGTATACAATTTCGGCTCCTGTTTTTTTAGCCAAGTCCAAGTGACCCGAAACGAAATCGGCATGGAAATGGGTTTCAAAAATGTACTTTATTTTAGCGTTATCTTTTGCCGCTTTTTCAATATAGGGCTGCACTTCCCTTAACGGATCAAAAATGGCAGCCTCGCCATTACTTTCAAGGTAATAGGCTGCCTGTGCAATACAGCCTGTGTATATTTGTTCTATTTTCATATCGTGGTTAGATTAATATCCAAAAACTTCTTTTGAGAGAATAAAGCAGGCCATAACAAGTATAAATACTCCAAAGCCTTTTTTTAGCTGTTTCTCATTTACATACCTGTGCAGGTAACTGCCCACAAATATACCAAAAATCGAGATGGCAGTAAAAGATAACAGAAACTGCCAGTTTATGGTTGTGTTATGTAAATCACCTAAAAATCCTGTTAGGGAGTTTACTGCAATGATTAACAAGGAAGTACCTACTGCTTTTTTCATGTTAAGTTTACCGAAAAACACCAGCATAGGTATAATAAGGAATCCGCCACCGGCACCTACAATTCCCATGGTTATACCTGTTAAAATTATATAGGGAAGTATGCTTATATAACTGTTTTTTTCTGTTTTAATTTCAGGTAGGTGTGTTGTTTCTTTTTTTGTAAGCATAGAAAGCGCTGCAAGCAGCATTATTATAGCAAATAATGCCATAATAAACGTATCTTTGTATAAGGTAACGTTCTTAGTATCAATAATTATTTTCGGTAGGGAAGGTACTATATACCTGCGGGTGCAGTATACGGTTAAAAATGACGGAACGGCTATTAATAATCCCTGTTTTATGGCAACATTGCCTTTAAGGAAATTTTGCACTCCGCCAAAAGCGGCAGTGAAGCCTACAATAAACAGCGAGTAGCCGGTTGCCAAAACCGGGTTTATGCCCATTACGTATACTAACAGGGGTACGGTAAGTATAGAGCCGCCACCACCCATTAACCCTAAAACCAGGCCAATGGCACACGCTCCGGCATAAGCTGTTATTAGTTCCATTTTTTTAGTTAATGCGGCTAAAGATAATATTATAAAAGTGAACTATTTACAACTTAAATAGGGAAAAAAACAACTGCCATTATAGTGTGTTGATAGTTAGTGGTTTACGTTATCGTAAAGTTTGGTATATTTTATGATATGTATATTTTTAATACTTAAAAATGCGTTCAAATTACAGCAATGATAATTTTAGGTTTTATTTTTTGTAAAATTATTAATCAAAAAGCTTTGCATATTGGTAATTCCTATATATTTGTACGTCTTTTTAAGACAATTTTGTTATAGAGAACACACGTTGTAAAAAATTTGTTATGGCAACAACTCAAAAGCCCCGTCGCGTGGGCATGTACGAAAACGTAAAGAATCAGTTTGAAAAAGCTGCAGCCGTTATGGGACTGGATGAAAGCGTAAGAAAAATCCTTTCCATTACAAATAACGAAATCGTAGTTCACTTTCCTGTAAAGATGGATAACGGTCAAGTAGAAGTTTTTACCGGTTATAGGGTACAACACAATAATGCTTTAGGTCCTTACAAAGGAGGTTTAAGATATCACCCAACAGTAGATATTGATGCCGCTAGGGCTCTTGCTACCTGGATGACATGGAAAACATCGCTTGCCGGACTTCCTTATGGAGGTGGTAAAGGTGGTATCCAGCTGGATCCTAAAAAATACTCTCAGGGTGAACTTGAAAGAATTACCAGACGTTTCACCTATGCACTGGGTGATAATATTGGTCCTGAGCATGATATCCCTGCTCCCGATGTAAATACCAACGCACAAATGATGGCTTGGATTGCAGATACTTATATGTCTACAAAATCTCCAAGCGAACGTTCTAAAAACCAACACGTGGTTACAGGTAAGCCTGTAGGATCGGGTGGTCTTGAAGGACGTGACCGTGCTACCGGTTTTGGTGTAGTTGTTACACTGGAGTCGTGGGCTAAGCTTAACGGTACTTCACTTGAAGGTAAAAAATATATTGTACAGGGATTTGGTAACGTAGGTTACTGGGCTGCACACTTTATGCACAAAAATGGTGCAATACTTATAGGTGTACAGGATGCTACAGGTACTATTTACAACCCTGAAGGTATTGATCCGGAAGCTTTATTAAGATACCAAAGCGATAATGCTACCATTACAGGTTATAAAGGTACACAGGATTACCCGTCTGAAGATTTCTTCGGGATTGACTGTGATGTAATTATTCCTGCTGCTTTAGGTAACCAAATTACCGAAGATAACGCAAACACTGTTAAAGCTAAAGTGGTTGCAGAAGGTGCTAACGGACCTATTGATACCGAAGGTGAGGTTATTTTGCTTGCTAACGGTGTACAAATGATTCCGGATATACTTTGTAATTCAGGTGGGGTTATTGGTAGTTACTTTGAGTGGCTACAAAACCGTAATGGTGAGATATGGACAATGGATGATGTTATTGTGAAACTGAGAAAGAAACTTGAAGATGCTTTCAATAAAGTAATCAATACTTCTGTTCAGTATCAAACAGACTGGAGAACTGCCGCTTACATACAGGCACTAACCAGAATTGAAATGGCTTATAAACAACGAGGAATTTTTCCTTAAGATTATAACTAAACTAAAACTCACTAAAAGCAGCCTTAGGGCTGCTTTTTTATTGGATTAGATTTAGATTGTCGCGTCGTTCCTCCTCGCAATGATATATGGGTTGTCATCCTGACGAAGGAAGGATCTCAATACAATAAAACTGTATATTTTTTCTTTTGTTTTGACACAAAAGAACCAAAAAGTCAAGGCTATGACTCTTTAAGCTAAAAATTACTACACAAGGCTAAACCATCCGAACTCGGCTGTCGCCTCAAACAGCGGATGCTTTTTAACGCCTCGCTTATAATTTTCTTAACGCTACGGAGTCTAATGCGGTTATTCACTCTGCTGTTACGTAACAGTGTTGTCATTGCGAGCGTAATGCAATGGAGCGTGGCAATCTCAAATCATAGATTTTTCGACTCCACTTCGTTTCGCTCAAAATGACAGTATGCGTTGTCATTCCTATACAAAACATAGTGTAGTGGAGAAATCTCTTTTAAATTTTGAATAGAGATGTCTCCTGTTGTCGACATTACAGGTGGGGTTGTCATGATAACGAAGGAATGATCTCAATTAAAAACTCATTATATGTAATAAACAAAAAGGGCAGCTTTTATAAAAGCTGCCCTTTTTAAGGAGTATCTGTAAAAATTAATAATTAACCTCCCATATTAAAGTCGTCGTCACCGCCCTGTCCCTGTCTTTCTTGTTTCATGCGTTGCTGATTGTTCATATTGAAACGGTAAGTGAACGAAAGGGTAACCTGTCTTTCTCTCCACTGCCATTCACTATATGATGAAACCGTAGGTAGGTTGGTATAATTTTTTCTTTTTCGGGTATTAAAGATGTCGCTTACGTTAAGTGTTAACGTAGCTTTTTCTTTAAGTATGTCTTTGCTTAATGCAGTATTAAAGTGCATTATACCCAGTCTGCGTCCCTGTGCTGTGTTTTGCGGAGCGTTATACGTTCCGTTAATCTGCCAGTCCATTTTCCATGGCAGGTTCATTTTACTGCTTACGCGGGTAAACCAAGTGTATGCTGTATTATCAAAGTTTTGGAAATCGGTAATCTCTTCACCGTTTCCGTTAGTATAAGTCCAGGTATAGTCACCATCGGTTTCAACCCTAAAGAAGTTAAAGTTACCATTAAGTTTCCACCATCTGAAAGGGTTGTAGTTTAAGGTAAACTCAAAACCAAAACGGTATTCTTTAGCTAAGTTAATAGGGGTAGAGTACGTAACCGGAGTTTGTCCCGGAAGGGCATCTTCTGTTCTTCTTACAAACTGGAAAGAATCTTCGGTAATGTTTAAATAAGCCGAAGTACTTAGTGTAAGATCTCTCCATTTTTTTAGATATCCTACATCAAACGAGTTGGTTTTAGACGGGTCTAGATCAGGGTTACCCTGAAATACGTTAATGTTACTTTGCAGGCTTGAAAACGGATTAATGAAAAAGCCTCTAGGCCTGTTTATCCTACGGCTATAGCTAATGCTGGCGCTGCTTCCTTCTGTAAATTCATAAGTAAGGAAAGCACTTGGGAAAAAGTTATTATAACGCTTGTTGTTATATTCGTCTTTGTTTATAAGGTTTACATCGATATTAGAATCTTCCCAACGAAGCCCTAAAAGGTAAGAGAATTTAGAACCGAATTTAGAACCATACTGAGCGTACAATGCATTTACATATTCGTTGTATTCCAGCATACTGGAAAAGTTTCCGTTTTGTTGCCATTCGTTGTTCTCATCAAGAATTTGTGCTTTAGCATCGGTATCTTTTTGAGTAAAGCTACCACGGTAACCTGCTTCAAACCTGTTGTTTTCGCCAAAAGGTAAAACATAATCTGCCTGAATAAGCGTACGTTTTTCCTCTTCGTAATTAAGAGTTCTTTCAATAGAACTGTCGTCAGGATTGGTGCTTCCTAAAATCAAGTCCCTGATTTGAGAGTTTTCATCATCAGTACTTCTGGAAATCGTACCATTCACTGAAAGTTCGTGTCCGTCGTTATCAAACTTTTTAAGGAAGCTGGTAGTGTAGTTAAAGTTTCTGTCTTCCTCGTCTTCGGAATTAAAACGATAACGGGTATTGTTAAACGAACCGTCTGCATTATAGTTGTAGTAATACGTATCGGTAGGATTGTCACCATTACTGTTTCTGGCAGAAACCGAGTTGGTCCAGCTAAAAGTACTGTCTATATACCACTCAAATCCAAGAGTAGCGTTATATCCTTTACGTTTTCTTTTGTTTTCCCTGCGCTCGTTTATAAAGCTTGTGGTGTTTCCGTCCTCATCAAAATATTCTGAGTCGGTCATGCTGTTACCCGGGCTGTTTCTGTAATTGTAACCAAGGTTAGAGAAAACGTTGAATTTCTCTCCTCTGTAGTTTAGGTTTGCCATTACACCGTGATTATCGGGCGTACCTGTGTTTGCGGTAACCGAACCGTTAAAGCCCTGAGCTTTTCCTTTTCTAAGGATAATGTTGATGATACCCCCACCACCTTCGGCATCATAACGTGCAGATGGGTTAGTGATAACCTCAATTTTATCTACCGAGTCGGCAGGAAGTACTCTAAGCACATCGGCAAGGTTAGAGCCATACAGGTTAGACGGTTTTCCGTCTATCATAATAGTAACGCTTTCGTTCCCCCTAAGGCTTACGTTACCTTCTACATCTACGGTAACCGATGGTACATTGTCAAGCACGTCGCTAATGGTACCACCTTTAACGATCATGTCCTGACCTACGTTGTATACTTTTTTATCCAGTTTAATATCTACGGTTGAACGTTCTGCACGAATTTCCACTTCCTGTAAAAGAGTGGCATCGGGAGCCATAGCTGTAGTACCTAAATTAGTATCGGTATTAACCTGCTTGTTACTTACAACAACAGACTTGAACGATATAAAATCATATTTAATATTGTATGTACCCGGAGCTATGTTGATGTTGTATTCACCGTTCATATCGGTCATAGCACCATTTACGGTAGTATTATCTGGTTTTTGTATTGTTACTGTTGCAAATTCAAGGGGCTGTTTCGTATCCTGGTCAATAAGCTTACCGCTAATGGTAACATTGCCCGGATTTCCTTGTGCTACTGCTCCTATTGAGGTAAGAAGTATGAGTAATAAGAATACGGATTGTATTTTTTTCATGAATGATTCTGGTTTTTTTTATCGGGGGGTTTGACTACAAAAAGCAGCCCAAGTTTAATGGATACCCCATAAAAAAATGTTAAAGTTTTTTAGAGGATGTCTTTTATCTTTTCGGCAGGGCGGGCAACAACAGCCTTGTCTCCGTTAACCACTATAGGGCGTTCTATAAGGTTAGGGTGTTGCAGCATGGCTTCAATAACTTCACTGTCAGAAAGTTCCTTTCCTTTGTAGTCAGAAATCCATATTTTTTCCTTAGTTCTAACCAGCTCAATTGGGGTAATTCCCAGCTTTTTTATAAGGGTTGTAAGCTCTTCTTTGGTAAGTGGCTCGTTTAAGTATTTTACGGTTGTAAATGGTTTCCCTTCGAGTTCTAAAAACAGTAATCCCTCGCGGGACTTGCTGCAACGTGGGTTATGGTATATAGTAATCATGATAATTTTTTTGCAAAGAACGGTATTATAATTTTAAAATTGAATTAACTTAGGGCAAACTAAATTTTATTCTTAATGTATATTGAACAGGCTTATCGCAAAGGATTTAACTTTGCACTGTATTTACCTATCCCGGTTGTTTTTTTGATAATGATGGTGTTAAACTTTGTTGCCATTAAATTATTAAACATTAATACTGAAGATTTACTAAGGCAGCAGGTAGAAGAAAAAGGAGAGAACAGGGTGTTTGTAGAGCTTATAGCACCACTTTCCATAGCACTTGTTTTACTACTGTTATGGGTAAAATATGTACATAAGCAAACCATTAGAAGTTTAACTACCTCCCGCAAAAAAGTTGACTGGGGTCGTATATTTTTTGCATTTGGTATTTGGGCATCATTTACTATTGCGGTAACCTTAGTGGATTTTTATTCTAATCCGGATCATTACGAATGGAATTTTCAACCGATACCTTTTGCCATATTGGCAGTACTTTCTATAGTACTTATACCTATGCAAACTAGTTTTGAAGAATACCTGTTTAGAGGTTACCTTATGCAGGGTATTGGTATAGCTACAAGGAGTAGATTGACAGCTCTGCTTACCACATCTATTATTTTTGGGCTATTGCATATCGCTAACCCCGAGGTAAGTAAAATGGGTATGTTTATAATGGTATATTATATAGGTACCGGATTGTTTTTAGGAATTATTACACTTATGGATGAAGGGATGGAACTGGCACTGGGTTTCCATGCGGCTAATAACCTGGTAACGGCACTGCTTGTAACATCTGAATGGACAGCATTCCAAACCAATTCGGTTTTAAAAGAAGTAACCGAACCACAAGCCGGACTAAGTATAGTGTTTCCGGTAGTTATAATTTTTCCGATTCTTTTGATTATCTTTAGTAAGAAATATAAATGGCACAACTGGAAAGAAAAGCTTACCGGTAAGGTTGTGCTGCCAACCCACGAAATTTACTAACAAAACACTAACCCCACATGAGTAATCCAGATTATCACTTTGTGCACAACAGCTTTAAGCTGAATGGGTTTCATCTTAATGAAGATGACCTGTGCCGTACGGCTTACATTTACATTAAAGAAGGAGAACCGCATGAAAAAGCGGTAGGTGAATTTTTACTGGACTGGTTTGATCATCGTGATTTTATAGAGATGCAAACATCCGGAACTACAGGAGCACCTAAAATGATTAGGGTAGATAAACAGGCTATGGTAAACTCGGCACTTGCAACGGGCAGCTTTTTTGAGCTTGATGAAGGGATTAAAGTACTTCATTGTTTGCCTACACAGTTTGTGGCAGGTAAAATGATGCTGGTGCGTGCCTTTATACTGGGCTGGGATATGGATATGATTGCCCCTGTGGCCAATCCGTTAGAGCGACTGGATACGGTTTATGATTTTAGTGCTATGGTACCACTACAGGCACAAAATAGCCTTATGAAGCTTAAAAAAGTAAAAAAGCTTATACTGGGTGGTGCAAAGGTGAGCCAGGCGCTTACAAAGCAGCTTAGAGGGCTTCCTGCAAAAATTTATGAAACCTATGGTATGACCGAAACCATTACCCATATTGCGGCTAAGCCGGTAGGGGATGAGGCGTTCACGGTACTGCCTAATGTTAATATAAGTCAGGATGAGCGCAAATGCCTGGTAATTGATCCTTATGTAATTTGCGACGAACCTGTGGTAACTAACGATGTGGTTGAGATTGTAAACGACAAGCAGTTTATATGGCTGGGACGTTATGACAATGTGATTAACAGCGGTGGCGTTAAACTGTTCCCTGAGCAGATTGAAGAAAAACTATCGGAATACATAGGCCGACGCTATTTCGTACAGGGTAGTCAGGATGATACATTGGGTGAAAAACTGATACTTGTTGTGGAGGGTGAACCTTTTGATTTGCCAACCGACGCGTTTAAGCACCTTGGTAAATTTGAAAAACCGAAAGAGGTGGTGTTTGTCCCTCAGTTTATAGAAACCGTTAGCGGTAAGGTAATAAGGGATAAAACCCTTGAAAACGCCTAATAAAAATATATTTTGATATAACTGTCTCAAATGTCATTTTGAGTGCAACTGAGTGGTACCAATAAATCTCTTGCCAGAATTTTAAAGGTTCTCCACTTTGCAAAGTGACACTATATTTGAGGCAGTTTTTTTTGTAATTAATAATAACTTACACATGAAACGGTTTAATAAATCAGGCAGGTATTTAATTATGTTACTAATTGCAATGGTATTAAATAGCTGTGTTGATGTGCGTGATACTTTTAAAAGTAAAATGCTGGTTTCGGGTAAGGGCGAAAAAATTTATATCAATACTTTAAACTGGGGAATGACAGATGATTATCAATACACCGTTGTTACTAAAAACAGTACTTTACTTAAAGATAGAAAAGACACCATAAGCGGAATAAAAGGACTCGATCCGTTTATATATAAATTTAGTGGTGATACGCTTACTATTTTCTTTCAAAAAGGAAATAGAGTAGATGTTAAAGAAGAGTTTAAAACGGTACAGTTAAATTATATTCCTCTGGATAATAAAGACTATATAAAATTATTGAGTGATACAAGAGTTAATAAAAACGGATGTCACTTAGTTACAGAGTAACGATTAATCAACTTTAATAGCTGCTAAATCATGAAAAATTACCTACTTTTTATAGTTCTTTTATTGAATGTAAAAATCTATTCTCAGCAAAAGGGAGATTCCATACAGGTTAAAGGAATCATGGCTGTAGAGGTTTGCCGGCAAAGTGAGTTTAATCCGTGCTTTAATTTTTCTCCCACAGGCAAAACTAAAAATCCAATGCTCTATAAAATAGGTAAAGACGGTAATCCCGACTTTACTGTTGCTTATGCTATTCCTTTTCCGACTTCAGATATATTGGAATTTGACAATGCAGATAAGCTATATGATGCTGTTTTTGACCAGCATCCAATAACTGATTCTCTGGATGTTTGTCTTTCTAAGAAGCAGGTTAAACGCATTAGGCGTTTTTTAAAAAAGGAAGTAAATGATGTAGAAAAAAACTACAGAAAGGAGAAAAGAGGGACTGTAAAATATACTTTTGACGGTTGCATTACTTATTATTTATATCAAGTAGATTTAATATGCATTTATCATGATGTACTTCCTGTAAACAGGGTTAACGAAGATGGTGAAAAACTTGTTTTTGAAGAAGACGCAAAAGTATATTACATAAAAAAAGTAAATGCTATAACGCCTGTAAATAGTGATTAGTCTATTTTGAAAGTAACAACTCTGTTACTATTTAACTCATTGCATGTCATATTAATTTCTCTTTTACCATGTTCAGGATAATCAGTAATAGTGTAGTCTACTTTATAATTAATACCGTCTTTTTCGTAATAATAAACACTATTTAGGTTAGCAATAATTTCTTTGGCTATAGCAATCCATTTTTTAACATCATCCCTTATCGGACTTGTTTTTTCATCGTTTGAATCACTCATTATTCAGTATATTTAAAAGTTTGCGGGCCTCTTGTTTAACGCCTTTATCAGGACGATTAAAAGTAAGACTGAATTTCCAGCCCCTCTCTTTGTATTTTGTTTGGGTTAGCTTAACCACTCTTTGAATAAAACTATCAAGTTCATTTTTAGATAAATTTTCGTGATAAACACGATGGTGTAAAAACAGATCTATCAGTATTTCTAGGTTTTTAAATATAATAGATGCCGAATCGGGGTAACGTTTAAAATGTTCATCCTCATAAAACATATTGTCTGTAAGCAGGCAAAAAGCATTAGTAAGCTCTTTACTAATAAGTATTTGAGTTTTTGTTGTTTTAGGGAGGGGTAAATCCTGTATTATACGTATAAGCAGATAATTATCATGTAAAGCATCTGTAGTATAATACAGGCAGTAATTAAAATTTATGAGTGATGTAAGGGTTTTGTAAAAGGAGTATTCGTCCTTTTGTACCAATGGTTGTAAGGTAGTGGTATAGTTTTGATTTTCATTAAATTTAGTAGTTAGATCATCCAAGACGTCTGCTAAATGAAACTTGAACTGATACTTCCATTTATCCCTGTTAAAACTAACAGTGTATTGCGGCATTGGCTTTTTATAATACTCACATATAGAAAGGGCTATACCGAAAAGAAAACCTTCTTCCTGAAAATCGCAAAAGTTAAAAAGTATATCATCTATACTTATTAATACGGTTTCATTTTCAGGAAAAATATGTTCAACCCACTTAATTCCGTTTACCAGTAAGGCTATGTTGTCGTTGATGAACTCCTTAAAACTTTGTTCAGGACTTATAAGCAGGTAAATATTTGGTGTTACGGCAATACTCTCGTTAAGAAGGCTTTGCTCAGGGGTATTAATAAATGCACCTTTGTACATAACCTGAATGCACCAAGATGTTTTGGATATCCGTAACATTGATTCAAATGGGTTAATAGTACTCATACAGGCTCTGTATTGGGTTATATATTGGTTGCAGCGGCAATAGGTTCGCCAATTGCAGTCGGGATAGTATAAATTTCCTCTGCAGGTAACAGGGCTTTGGCTTCATCAATTTTGCCAATGGTTATAAGCTGCTGGATTTTTTTACAGTCATCGGTAATATCTTCAATTTCTGTAATCCATTCGTTTACATATTTACCTACTGCTTCACCCGACAGCCCTATTTGTATCGAACGGTAGGGAAGTGCTTCCAGAAAAATATTTTTCTCAGGATCCCATTGTATCCTTACCGGGCTTTGCTGTAATGTTGTTTTCCAGTTTTCTCGGTCTTGGTGCGTATTACTGTCAAAATGTGAAAGACAGGCGTTGCTTAAAGCCCATTCAAACCCTTCACGCTTTATTTTTATTTTAAGAATGTGTTCTTGTCCTTCCTTTTGTGCCCAGCCCGAACGGTACATCATCCATAGGTAAGAAGGTTTAATCCACGTCATTCGCTCCATTTTAAACGGAGGAACAAAGGTTTGGTTTACTACAGCTCCTTTTGCTATGGCGCTGTTGTAGGCCTGGTATACGGTTATAGTGGTATCGTTATACTCGGCTCTGATTTGATTGTTTGTCATGATTTGTAAAGTGTGTAACTAAAATAAAAGTATACAAAAAAAGCATATACCCGAAAGATATATGCTTTTTTGATGCTGTAAGCTATATGTCTTTTAGCTAAAAAGTGTAATAAAGTAGTATACCAATGCAGCGATTATAGCAGAGATTGGTATGGTTAATATCCATGCCCAAAGCAGGCTTATGGTTACACCCCAACGTACTGCCGATACCCTTTTTGTAACACCAACACCAATAATAGAACCGGTAATAGTGTGGGTTGTAGATACAGGGATACCAAAATGCTCTGTAGTATACAGGGTAATTGCACCTGCTGTTTCGGCTACTACGCCTTCAAACGAGTTTACCTTGGTAATTTTAGATCCCATGGTTTTAACGATTTTCCAACCGCCGCTCATGGTACCTAAACCTATCATTACAAAACTCGCAAGCGGCACCCAGCTCCAGTGATCTACAAAGTAGGCGAACTTATTATCTGCAGCAAGGTAAGCAGGGTCGGGATCTATATTAAGATGGTAGTATATAACTGCCGCTCCTATAATACCCATAACCTTTTGAGCATCGTTTGCACCGTGACCCAAACTGAATAATGCAGAAGATACCAGCTGTAATCTTCTAAACCATTTATCGGCCTTAGAAGGGTTTGCCTTGCGGCAGATGTTGAGCACCAGTATAGCCAAAAAATAAGCGACCACCATACCAATAAAAGGAGCCATGAATATGAAAAGTACAATAGGGAGTACTTTAGCATAGTTTACTACTGTATTCAGGTCGGCTCCCGGTATTGTAAAGGCATGTGCCAGTGCAGCTCCCATAAAGCCCCCTATAAGGGTATGTGATGACGACGAAGGTATACCCAGTTTCCAGGTAAGCAGGTTCCATGTAATGGCAGCTATAAGCCCGGCAAGGATAACTTCGAGTGTTATAAAGTCTTCACTAACGGTTTTGGCTATGGTATTACCAATTTTAAACTCACCAATCCAGTACTTGGATATAAAGTAAGCCATAAAGTTGAAGAATGCAGCCCATAGTACAGCCTGAAACGGCGTAAGTACTTTTGTTGCAACTATGGTTGCAATGGAGTTTGCCGCATCGTGAAATCCGTTAATATAGTCGAATATTAATGCTAAAACTATGATTATAATGAGTAAAACCATGATGAATCAGTTTCTTGGGGTTTTGGTTTGTTTTACGAATGTTTTACAGCAATAGACTCTAAAACGTTTGCTACCCCTTTGCATTTATCTGATGCTGTTTCCAGTGCCGATAGTACTTCTTTGTACTTAATCACGTTAATAGCATCGGTTTCGTTTTCAAATATATCGGCTACAGCCTTATCAAAAACGCTGTCTGATTTGTTTTCCAGTTTTGCAATTTTTTTACAGGCATCTGTAATGCCTTTAAGGTTTTTCATGTCTTTCAGGTCGGCAACGGCACCCTGTATAAGCACGCAGGCTTCAAGGTTAATTTCCGTCATTTTTCTAATAGACTTAGTAATCTTCTCTACCTGGTACAGTCTCATTCTGCTGGCAGCTCCATAGGTATAGTCGGCCACATCGTCAATAGCTGTAATTAGCGAGTAGATATCCTCCCTGTCAAAAGGAGTGATAAAGTTGCGGCTAAGTTCAAGATTTGTTTTGTGGGCAATGCCTTCAATAATGCCTTCTAACTCTTCTATTTTAGTAAAGTACTCGTCTCTTTTGCCTTTAGGAGCGTTAACCGCTTCATGTAGTGTTTCGGCAAGTATTACAAGGTTTTGCGTTGCCTGCTCAAATAGCGGGAAAAATTTCTTATCCTTCGGAACAAGAAACTGGAAGATACTGTTTATTGACATGAATAACATTTTGCCGCAAATGTACTTAATCAATGTTAAGAAATCGTTAAGTTACAGTGAACCGAGTGTTATTAAAACAAGGTGTTTTGCGAGTGTTAATTTTACATTATTTTAAAAATCAGGAAAATAATTTTTGGGTAGGTGCAAATAAAGTCCTGAAAATGAATTAAAAAATAGTTATCTTCAAAATTAATTTTTAATTATCGATTAATTAACAATAACTTAAAATTAGACTTTGTAACTAACTTTATTAACTGGTTACTTTTGCAACGATTTTTAAACTACCCTACACATGAAAATGAAATACAAGAAAAAGTCGATTCCTCCTTTAAGTTTAATTGAGAAGTTTTCGAATGAAAAGATATTCCTGGTAATTATATCAACTATCTTCATTTTCAGTGCACTTTTTTACAATCAGCCGCAGGTGGCAATGTGGATAGGTTTCCTTACGGCAGCCTATGCAACGGTATCTAACGACAGTATACAGTCACTAGGTACCTTTATTGAAAGTAACAAGCACCGCAAATGGTATACACTTTGGTTGTATATAGGTATTATATTTTTAGTAACCATTTCCATAAGCTGGTTTACCCTTAACGGAGATGTTACTTACGGTAGGCTTATTAATGCTGAAGAGGTAAGTAAGTATCCGCACCCTGAGAACTTCTCGTTCTTTATGCTTATGGCGCCGCTTGTACTGCTTATACTTACTAGGTTAAGAATGCCGGTTTCTACCACATTCCTTATGCTGAGTGTGTTCAGTTCAAGCTCAAGTGGTATTACCTCGATGATTACCAAGAGTTTATCAGGTTATGTAATTGCTTTTGTATTCTCGGTGCTTATATGGTTTTTTGGTTATAAC
Source organism: Flavobacterium sp. C4GT6 (assembly GCF_036347315.1). Lineage (NCBI taxonomy): Bacteria > Pseudomonadati > Bacteroidota > Flavobacteriia > Flavobacteriales > Flavobacteriaceae > Flavobacterium > Flavobacterium sp. C4GT6. Next base: position 45,484 of record NZ_JAZGZU010000019.1, on the reverse strand, counting down.
TACATCCGTAGGAAGTTTAAAGGTCGTAAAGTACACCCGTCATGGATGGTGGCTCAATGGATTGTGAGTGGTATATTATGGTCGGTTTGGGTAATGCAGGATGGTGCAAACGTTGCAGTATTCTTACCAAGAAGGCTGGATGCTATGCAGTTTGTAATATTCGGACTTGTAATTTTCCTTGGTCTTGGTGTGCTTTTCTACCTTCGTGGTGACAGGATTCAGAAAGTGGTTAGTGAAAAATCACGCGTTTCAGACGTTAGGGCAGCTACGCTAATCGATTTCTCTTACGCACTTATACTTATTTACAAACTGTTTATCAGTACTGTGCCAATGAGTACAACATGGGTTTTCCTTGGTTTAATAGGTGGTCGTGAAATAGCCATAAACCTTGCCCGTTTGAAAAAAGGTAAAAAACATAAAAATAAAGCCCTTAAGATGATTGCTAAAGATTTCTCTTTTGCTTTTATCGGTCTTATAATATCTGTTGCTCTTGCTGCAACGGTAAACCCGGCTATTAAAAATGATGTATTAAGCTTTTTTGGCTTAAATTAAATATTGTTTTAGTTTATTAGTTAAGCTAAAAAGGGGATGTTTTTAAAAAGCATCCCCTTTTTACATAAAGGGCGATATGAGTCTTACCAGGCGTTCGGTTACTTTTATGGATTTAGAACGCCTAAACCATTCCTGTGGCTGTATTTCGGTTGCGTTTTGGCAATCTTCGTCAAAGTGGATGGCAAGCTGTTGTGCTATATTTTCGTCATAAATAACTGTGGCTACCTCAAAGTTCAGGTCAAAACTGCGCAGGTCTAAATTTGCCGTCCCTACAGATGCCAGTGTCCTGTCTATCACAAAAGTCTTACTGTGTACAAATCCCTTTTCATATAAAAATATCCGTACACCTGCCCTTAACAGGTTTTCAAAATAAGCACGGCAGGCAAGGTTCACTATTTTGGAGTCCGACTCTTTAGGAACCAGTAGCTTTACCTCAATACCGCTAAGTGCGGCTATGATAAGGGTTTCCTGTAGGGCTTCGTCAGGAATATAGTAAGGGGTAGTGAGCAGTATTTCCTGTTTGGCAAGGCTTATGGCTTTGATTACGGTATAGAGTATATTGGGTAAATCAGAATCGGGCCCGCTGGAAACCACCTGCATATTAGCAGTAGCCTTTTCGTTTAATGGATATAATGGAAAATAGGTGTTGTCTATACCTAGAGATTCCCCACTACTAAAGTTCCAGTCGCTAAGGAATACGCGTTGCAGCGAATAGGTAGCCGGACCGTCTACCCTGATGTGGGTATCTCTCCAGTACACTTTGTTTTTCCCTGAATTTATATACCTGTCAGATATGTTAATGCCGCCTATAAACGATGTTTTCCCGTCTATAATTACTATTTTACGGTGGTTGCGGTAGTTTATACGGTTGGCTACCGGCATAAGTCTGATTTTATAAAATGGGAAAGCGGCTATATTGTTTTTGCGTAGTTCTTTCACTATAGTTTTACGGATGCTCCTGCTGCCAAAATCGTCATACATAAACCGTACTTCAACTCCTTGCCTGGCTTTCTCTATCAGTACTTCTTTAATGGTATTACCTATGGCATCATCTTCATAAATATAAAATTCAATATGGATATGGCTTTGAGCTTCTTTAAGAGCCTGTATGAGTTCGGGGAACAATGCTTCTCCGTTTTTAAGCACAGTGACTTTGTTATTTGGAACTAATGGGTTTCGTCCTGTTTTTTCATTAAACAGCAGTTGGTATAAATCCTTATTCTGAATTATAGAAGGGTTATGTGAAGCATAAACGTTACGGTCGGCTTCGGCAATTTTTTCCCTAAAGCGCCGCGCGAGTTTTTCATCTACCGTCAGTTTTTTGGAATATATTTTACGCTTTCGGTAATTTATCCCAAACGAGAAATAAAATGCTATGCCCACAACAGGTACAAATACGGCAAACAGTACATAGGCGAGGGCTTTGCTTACGGCGCGGGTATCATAAATAATGCGTATGCATACGCCAATTACAATAAGTACATAAATAATCTCAATGAGTAAGATCCATTTTGTATCTATTTGTGCTAACATGCAGTAGTGGTTTTGTAAAATACAATTTACTAAATTTATGATTAGGTTTTAAAGTAGGGCGTAAGTCAGTTTTAGTCGGCTTAATTTTAACATTTAATGAATATTAATCATATAGGCTGTTTTACTGAAAATTTCAAACGATTTCGTATTTTAGCACCACGAAAATTACAACTATCACAAAAAAAGATATAATTCCCATGGATATTAACTTCAATAAGAATGAAGATCATAACAAACTGCTGCTTTCTGAGCTAAAACGCAAACTGGCAAAAGTAAAGCTGGGAGGTGGTGAAAAAAGAATAGCAAAGCTACATAACGAGGGTAAAATGACAGCGCGCGAGCGTATAGATTACCTTTTAGATAAAAATAGTGAGAGTGTTGAAATCGCTGCTTTTGCAGGCGAGGGAATGTATGAGGAACACGGCGGATGCCCATCGGGTGGTGTTGTGGTAAAAATAGGTTACGTTAGCGGTAAGCAATGTATAGTTGTGGCTAACGATGCTACTGTTAAAGCAGGTGCATGGTTCCCTATTACAGGAAAGAAAAACCTACGTGCTCAGGAAATTGCCATAGAGAACAAACTGCCTATTATTTACCTTGTAGACAGCGCAGGGGTATACCTGCCAATGCAGGATGAGATTTTCCCTGATAAAGAACACTTCGGGCGTATTTTCCGTAACAACGCTGTTATGAGTAGTATGGGTATTACCCAAATAGCTGCCGTAATGGGGAGTTGTGTGGCGGGTGGTGCTTATCTGCCTATTATGAGCGATGAGGCACTTATAGTAGATAAAACAGGAAGTATATTCCTGGCCGGTAGTTACCTTGTAAAAGCTGCCATTGGTGAAAATATTGATAACGAAACCCTGGGGGGTGCTACTACACACTGTGAAATATCGGGGGTTACTGATTATAAGGCAAAAGACGATAAGGATGCCCTTAATAAGATAAAGAATATTGTAGACAAAATAGGTGACTTTGAGAAGGCAGGATACAGCCGTACGGCTCCGCAAAAGCCGGCTCTTGACCCTAACGAAATTTATGGCATACTGCCTAAGCAGCGTTCTGAGCAGTATGATATGATGGAGATTATTAAAAGACTGGTTGATAACAGCGAGTTTGAAGAATATAAAGCCGGATATGGACAAACAATTATTACAGGTTATGCCCGCATTGACGGATGGGCTGTAGGTATTGTGGCAAACCAGCGTAAGGTGGTAAAATCTAAAAAAGGCGAAATGCAGTTTGGCGGTGTGATTTATTCAGACAGTGCCGATAAGGCCACACGTTTTATAGCCAATTGTAACCAAAAGAAAATTCCGCTTGTGTTCCTACAGGATGTAACCGGGTTTATGGTAGGTTCAAAAAGCGAACATGGCGGTATTATTAAAGATGGTGCCAAAATGGTAAATGCTGTGAGTAACTCGGTAGTGCCTAAGTTTACCGTAGTAGTGGGTAACTCTTATGGTGCGGGTAACTATGCCATGTGTGGTAAGGCCTATGACCCAAGGCTTATATTTGCATGGCCAAGTGCTGAGCTTGCCGTTATGGGAGGTACGCAGGCTGCTAAGGTATTATTACAAATAGAAGCTTCGTCATTAAAGGCAAGGGGAGAAGAAATTACTCCGGAGAAAGAAGAAGAACTTTTCAATAAAATAAAGGCAAGGTATGATGCACAGGTGTCGCCATACTATGCCGCTTCCAGAATATGGACCGACGGAATTATCGATCCGTTAGATACCCGTAAATGGATTTCTATAGGGATAGAGGCTGCAAACCATGCCCCAATAGAAAAACCGTTTAACCTTGGTGTAATACAGGTATAATTTTTACTTTTACGTTCCAACATAAACAATGAGTATGAAAAGAGTTTTTTTAGTGGCATTGCTTTGCTTTGCTGTTTTTGCACCTGCTGCGCAGGCACAAATTGTACAGACTATTGATCATTTTCCTTCACAATATGTAGATGCCCGCAGGGTAGATATTTGGTTACCAAAAGAATATGAGGCGGAAAAGAATCAGCGTTTTCCGGTACTCTATATGCAGGACGGGCAAAACGTATTGAATGACGATACAGCCAGAGATTATATTTCATGGAATGCAGGAAATACAGCAATGGACCTGACTGCACAAAAAAAAATAAAGCCTGTTATTATTGTTGCTGTATGGAGTACAGAAGACAGGTATTTGGAGTATCTTCCTGAAAAGGCATTAGAATATCTTACTAATAATGAGCTGAAAGAAGCAATGGAGGTTGCAAAAGCAACGGGCTCTTCTAAGCAGAAGCTTATGGGTAATGATTATTTGAAGTTCCTTGTGGGTGAATTAAAAGTGTATGTAGATAAAACGTACAGAACCTTAACTGATGCTCAAAATACTGCTGTTTGTGGTAGCTCTATGGGAGGATTAATTTCTATGTATGCCGCTTTTGAGTATCCTGAGGTATTTGGTAGTGCAGCATGCCTTTCTACTCACTGGCCTGTTTTGTTTGATGAAAATAATACTAACCCCTTTGATGCTGTAAGTAAATATATGGAGTTGCACATGCCTCCGGCACAAAACCATCGTTTTTACTTTGATCAGGGAACAAAAGGGCTTGATGCTATATCATTACCATATCAAAAACAGGTAGATCAATTAATGGTCAATTCAGGTTATAAAGAGAATGTTAACTATGTAACAAAAGTTTTTGAAGGTGCAGAGGATACTGAAAAAGCGTGGAAACAACGATTTGACGAGGTGCTTTTGTTTCTGTTTGAAAAATAATATATTACAAAATAAATAACGATTGATTAACCGGGTGCTTTTGCAGTCGGTTTTTTTATTAGTAAATTTATCGTAATTGCTAATTCAAGAACTTTCCACACATGAAACTTACAGATGCCGAACTACAGGAGCTGGCACGCCAGCTAAGCCGTCCCGAAGGTGATACCGGGCTAAAGGTCGCCGAGATGATGAATTTTACCAACAGTAACCTCATTATCAAAACCATAAACAGTTTGTCACTGGCTGTAAACGATAGCGTATTGGAAATTGGCCCCGGTAACGGTGCCCATGTAGGTGATGTTCTTTTGAATGATAGCATAAGGTATACGGGTGCCGAAATATCGGGCACTATGATAGAGCAGGCGCAAAAGCTAAATAAAGGTTACAGTAATGCTTCTTTTGTGCTTACTAACGGAAACTCTCTTCCGTTTCAGGATAATCAGTTCAATAAGGCATTTACAGTAAACACAATCTACTTTTGGCAAAACCCACAGGAGTATGCTAACGAGATTGCACGCGTTATGCAGCCCGGAGGTGTTTTATCAATAGGCTTAATTCCCCAAAGCACCATGATAAAAATTCCGTTTGCTAAGTATGGCTTTACCATGTATACGGCAGAGCATACATCAGAATTATTAGATAAGGCCGGTTTTGTTATCCGGAATGTATATCAAGATACAGAGCAGGTACTAAGTAACAGCGGTGAAAATATTGACCGCGAAATTACCATAGTTACCGGGGTTTTAAAATAAGTTGAAATTTTTTTCACTAAAAAAGAACCAGGTGTATATATCCTTCGTATATACTTTTAACAAACCAAACCTTATCAGCCATGAAAAAGCTAACTATTGATGTAGCTTGCGATGACGAGCTGCGAAATGTTGTATTTGTAGAGAAGATAACCAACTATCTCGAATACTTTTTCACTTCAGAACTCTTAGCGCGTAAAGGCATAGCTGTGAACGCTAACTATAAAACACTTGTTCAGGTTAGTATTAACCTGATTGAAAGCGGGCTGTATATAAATTCACTTCCTCCGTTTTTATGCCAAACCGATAACGCAAAGGTATTCCCTGTGCTTATATCAATGGGCGAGAGTATTAAAAACGCAGGTGATTTGCATATTCAGCTTTCGTTTGTGTTATATGATGCCATGAAATCTTTTTTATTAGAAAATTTCAAAAAGGTAAATAAAAAAGAACTGGAGGATCTCAGGCTAAAAATAGATGTGGATTACCTTAACAAAGTGGGTTGTGCTGTAACTACCGATAGTAGTATTCCTATGCCTATTATTACCCCCGATGTATTAACTCAAAATGTGGTTTAAACCATTTACTGTTTTTTTATTGGTAACAAATTCTTACATTTCATGACTAATAGTGTAAACGGTTTATCATGAAAAACACCTTATTGCTTATCGCCTCATTATTTGCCTTTGCCTATGCAAGTGCTCAGGAATTTTCCAGAAGGGATAGCCTGCATGGCGGACTGCGCCCTGAAAGGACAAGTTTTGATGTACTTCGCTATGATCTTAACATCACGGTAAACCCTGATAAAAGATTTATAAGTGGCTATAATGACATTACTTTTAAAGTGGTAAACAATACCCAAAAAATTCAGCTGGATCTTTTTGAGAATATGAAGATTGAAAGCATAATGCTTAAAAACAATAAGCTGAAATATACCCGTGATAACGATGCTGTTTTTATATCGTTCCCTAACGAGCTAAAAGCAGGGAGTGAGCATACGCTAAGGTTTAACTATTCGGGGAAGCCTAAAGTAGCACGTAATGCTCCTTGGGACGGAGGTTTTGTTTTTACAGAAGATAATAACGGCAAACCCTGGATAGGTGTGGCAGTGCAGGGAACAGGTGCCAGCCTTTGGTATCCTGTAAAAGACCACCAGAGTGATGAGCCCGACAACGGAGCCTCTATAAAAGTAGCTGTTCCAAACGGACTTATGAATGTTTCTAACGGGCGTTTTAAAGGCAGTGAAGATCTTAAAAACGGTTATACCCGCTGGGACTGGGAGGTTATAAACCCAATTAACAACTACGATATTACGGTAAACATTGCCGACTATGTGCATATACATGATAACTACAAAGGGCTTGACCTTGATTACTATGTATTAAACTACAATAAGGAAAAAGCCGAAGAGCAGTTTAAGCAGGTAAAACCGATGATGGAATGTTTTCAAACTAAGTTTGGGGAGTATCCGTTTAAGGAAGACGGTTATAAACTGGTAGAAACCCCATACTTAGGTATGGAGCACCAAAGTGCTGTTGCTTATGGTAACAATTATAAAATGGGGTACAGGGGAGGTGACCTGTCGTACACCGGTGTAGGGTTAACGTTTGATTATATCATTATACACGAAACCGGGCACGAATGGTTTGGCAACAGTATAACCTCTAAGGATATTGCCGATATGTGGATTCATGAGAGTTTTACGACGTATAGCGAAACCGTGTATTTGGAATGTATGTTGGGCTATGATAAAGCAATGCAGTATGTGTATGGTCAGCGAATGGGAGTACGTAACGATAAGCCTGTTATAGGGATATTTGGTGTGAACAGTGAAGGGTCGGGCGATATGTACTACAAAGGAGCACTAATGCTCAATACCATAAGGCATATTGTAAATGATGATGACAAATGGTGGGCTATGTTGCTTAAATATGCCGAAACCTATAAAAAACAGGTTATTGAAGGGCAGGATGTTATTAACTTTTTCAGTAAAGAAAGCGGTATAAACCTGGAGCCTGTATTTAACCAGTACCTACGATACAGAAGTATTCCTAAACTGGAGTTAAAGCTGAAAGACCATCAGTTACAGTACCGCTGGGAAACCGATGAGGAAAACTTTACCATGCCGGTAGATGTTGATATTTACGATAAAAACATACGACTTAACGGAACCAACGATTGGCAAACCCTAACTGTTGAAGCTGATAAGATTAAGGATGTTCAGCCAAAAATAAAGAAGTTTTATATTAAAGTAGATAAGATGTAAAATTTATAATTGGTAAAATAACTCATGAAGAATATGGGAGAATCAAATAACCCAGCTTCTCTTTAAAAACGTTATATTTGTTAGGAAACACGTGTATTATGCTACAAATACCAAACGCCTTACAACGTTATTTTACTTTCATACTGATGCTGTTTTGTTGGTTTGCTACTGCACAAACCAATTCACTTTTCAACAGGCAACGGTTAAACAGCTTGGCACAGCGTTGGGAGCTTGATTCGCTTTCACAACCTGCCACATTTGTAGTTACTCCTTATAAACCCGTTTATATACTGCCTTTTAGATGGTCGAGTTCGCCAAACGGGCAACCCCGTAGTGGTAACAATAATCCGGATTATACCGTAACCGATAACCTTAATCTTAATAACCTTGAAGCCAAGTTCCAAATAAGTTTTAAGGTAAAGGTTGCACAGGGGCTTTTTTGGGGTAATGGCGACCTATGGGGAGCCTATTCACAAAAAGCGCACTGGCAGGTGTATAATGCTTCGTTGTCACGACCTTTTAGGGAAATCAACTACGAGCCCGAAGCAATTTTGAACTTCACTACACATTACAGTCTGTTTGGCTTTAAAGGGAGAATGGCAGGGATAAGTGTTAACCATCAGTCAAACGGAAGGTCGTACCCCTTATCACGTAGCTGGAACAGGTTGATAGCCCATGCCGCTTTTGAGAAGGATGACTGGCAGGTTTTTGTAAGGGCATGGTACCGCATTCCAGATGATATAGACGATAACCCTAATATTTCCCGTTATGTAGGTCATGGCGATGCCACAGTAACTTATGCTACCGATAAGGATATCTTTTCGGCTACCGTAGCGCCTAATTTCAGTTTTAATAAAAACATGAAAGGGAGTATTGAGCTTAACTGGGCGCGAAGTATAAAAGGTAACTTAAAGTTCCATGCACAGTTTTTTCATGGCTATGGCGAAACGCTTATTGATTATAATCAGCTGCAAACCATTGTTGGGATAGGGATATCACTTGTGGAATGGATGTAATTATATACTTTCTATTTTTCACACTTCTATTTTGTTATTAATTCAAAAAAAGAATAGTAAAATAATCAAAGTGGTAAAATTGTGCTATTATTTGAAAAGATTGTGCTATCCTAAAACGTTATAGTAATCTACTTTTGGTAATATAACCTTTAATATTACTATAAGTATGAGTTCAATAGTTTCAAGACCGCAGTTTAAAGAAAAGTACGATAACTTTATTGGCGGCAAATTTGTACCACCTGTTAAAGGCGAGTATTTTGACAACATTTCCCCTATAGACGGAAAACCTTTTGCAAAAGCAGCCCGCTCTACTAAAGAAGATATAGATCTTGCTCTTGATGCTGCCCATGAAGCATTTAAAACATGGGGTAAAGCCTCTCCGGCATACCGTAGCAGTGTACTTAATAAAATTGCCGATGTTATGGAAGCCAATCTGGAATACCTGGCAACGGTAGAAACCATAGATAACGGTAAAGCAATACGCGAAACTCTTGCTGCCGATTTACCCCTTTGTATAGATCACTTTAGGTATTTCGCCTCGGTTATAAGAGGTGAGGAAGGTACAATATCAGAACACGACGAAAACACGGTTAGCATCGTTTTGCATGAGCCTATAGGTGTTGTAGGGCAAATTATCCCGTGGAACTTCCCGCTACTTATGGCTACCTGGAAAATTGCCCCCGCTATTGCCGCAGGTAACTGTACAGTGGTTAAGGCTGCCGAACAGACTCCGGTTTCCATTATTGTATTAATGGAACTTATTAAAGATGTGGTGCCGCCGGGAGTAATAAACATAGTAAATGGTTTTGGTGTTGAGGCAGGTAAACCACTGGCTACCTCACCAAGAATTAGTAAAGTATCGTTTACCGGAGAAACCACCACCGGTAGGCTTATCATGCAATATGCTGCCGAAAATATTATCCCTTCTACTATGGAGCTTGGAGGTAAATCACCTAATATTTTCTTCAAATCTGTAGGTGATGCCGATGATGAGTTTTTCGATAAGGCGGTAGAGGGTGCTGTAATGTTTGCCCTTAATCAGGGTGAGATTTGTACGTGTCCGTCACGTATGCTGGTACACGAAGATATTTACGATAAGTTTATAGAAAGAGTAGTGGCGCGTACAGAGGCTATTAAAATTGGTCATCCGCTGGATAAAACCGTGGCAATGGGAGCACAGGCTTCAAACGACCAGTATGAAAAAATTAAATCATACCTAAAAATTGGTAAGGATGAAGGCGCACAGGTACTAACAGGTGGTGATGTGAATCAGCTTGATGGCGAACTGGGTACGGGCTACTACATTCAGCCAACCATCTTTAAAGGGAATAATAAAATGAGAATTTTCCAGGAAGAGATATTTGGCCCTGTGGTATGTGTAACTACCTTTAAAACGACCGAGGAGGCTATAGAGATTGCTAACGATACCCTTTATGGGCTTGGTGCCGGTGTATGGACACGTGATGCACACGAGCTGTATCAGGTTCCTAGAGCCATACAGGCAGGTAGGGTTTGGGTAAACAATTACCATGCATATCCTGCACATGCTCCGTTTGGCGGATATAAAAAATCGGGCTTTGGCCGAGAAAATCATAAAATGATGCTTGAGCATTACAGGCAAACTAAAAACATGCTGATTTCTTACGATAAAAAGAAATTAGGATTTTTCTGATTTTAGAGTTTGGATTAAAAGGCAGGCCTATCATAGCCTGTCTTTTTTTATAATATGAAATTGATACAACCAACCAAAAATAATTACTATGTTACCAAAAACCATGAAAGCTGCAGTGGTGCGCGAATTTGGCAAGCCATTGCAAATTGAAGAAGTAGAAGTAAAACGCCCTGGGCGTAACCAGATATTAGTTAAGGTTATTGCCAGTGGTGTTTGCCATACCGACCTGCATGCTGTAGACGGCGACTGGCCCGTTAAACCTAAAATGCCGCTTATACCGGGGCACGAGGGTGTGGGGTATGTTGTTGCTGTAGGGCCAGATGTGTATAATGTGAAAGAAGGGGATGCTGTAGGTGTGCCGTGGCTGTATAGTGCCTGTGGCGGATGTGAGTACTGTATTACCGGATGGGAAACCCTGTGTGAGAGTCAGCAAAACGGAGGGTATAGTGTAGACGGTGGTTTTGCCGAATATGTTATTGCCGATGCCCGTTATGTGGGACACTTGGGGTCTAACCCTAACTTTTTGGAAATGGCTCCTATACTTTGTGCCGGAGTTACCGTATATAAAGGCTTAAAGGAAACAGATACCAAGCCGGGTGAGTGGGTTGCTATATCGGGTATTGGCGGACTGGGGCATGTAGCTGTACAGTATGCCAAAGCGATGGGACTCCATGTAGCAGCTATTGATGTAGCCGATGATAAACTGGCACTGGCAAAACGACTGGGTGCCGACTTAGTTGTAAATGCTAAAGAGCAGGACCCCGGTACTTTCCTGAAAAAGGAAACAGGAGGTATGCACGGAGCACTGGTTACGGCGGTTTCGCCTATAGCTTTTAAACAGGGACTGGAAACCCTTAGGCGTAAAGGTACGCTTGCCCTTAACGGATTGCCACCGGGAAGTTTTGACCTGCCTATTTTTGATACCGTACTTAACAGGATCACCGTAAGGGGGTCTATAGTTGGTACACGAAAAGATTTGCAGGAAGCCATACAATTTGCGCAGGAAGGAAAGGTGAAAGCTAATGTGACTGCTGCAAAACTGGAGGATATTAATAATGTTTTTGATAAAATGAAAAAAGGTGAGATTGAAGGTCGTATGGTACTTCAGATAGCCGAGGGATAATATGTTATCGGTTATTTCGAAAGTTCTGTTTTCCATTTCGAGCGGAATGTAATGAAGTCGGGAAATCTCATAATCACTTTTTGGATTTTTCCACAAGGTCAAAACGGAACTTTCGGAGTAACTTTACTAAAACTACTGTTATGTATAAAAGAATTGACTGTACACCACAGGGAGCAGAACTTATTGCCAAACTAAAAGACAGGAACGGCGAACTCATGTTTCATCAAAGCGGGGGGTGTTGTGACGGAAGTCAGCCCATGTGTTTTGAGAAGGGAGATTTTAAGCTGGGTTACAGTGATGTGTGCCTTGGCGTGGTTGAAGGTTGTGAGTTTTGGATGAGTAAAGACCAGTTTGAATACTGGAAACACACTCATCTTACCCTTACAGCGGTAGAGGGCAGGGGAGCCAGTTTTTCGCTCGAAATACCTTATGGTATGCGATTTTTAATAGAGTCGAGGCTGTTTACCGAAGAGGAAGCTAAAGACCTTGAACCACTTAAATATCTTGAAGATTAATTAATGTATAACTGTTGGTATTGCTTAGGGGTAATACCTTCATGTTTTTTAAACAGCCTGATAAAATAATTACAGTCCTCAAACCCCGACTGGAAACATACTTCGTTTACTTGTATCCCCGGGTGTTTTAAAAGCTGTTTCGCCTGTTTTATTTTTTCATTCAGTATAAACTCAAGTGGTGTCATACCCAGTTCGCGCTTAAAGTAGCGGTAAAACGATGTGGTACTCATACATGCTTTTTCGCTAAGGTCTTTAAGGCTTAGGTTTTGGGTAATATTATTTTTAATATATTCGGCAATTACGTGCATAGCATTTTCATTGTCACTGCCTGTCTGTAAAGTTTTAGAGCTGTTAAGCGTCTGTATGGTTTGCGACTGCACAATACGCACCAGTAATTCCTGAAGGCTGAGGTCTACCAATGCATCTTTAGTGACCGATGTGCTCATACATTCCTTTATCAGTTTATTGATGGATGTAGCCAGTTCGGTATTATTATAAAAGAAATAATTTTCGTGGTCCAGCTTCCAGATGTTCTTACCGTCTTTAGGGTAGCGTTCGTTCAAAAAATTAAGGGTACTGCTAATCTTGTCATGGTCTATGGCAAGCGCGAGGCATTGAGTAGGGTTGTGGGTAGAGGCTTCGGGGAAGTCAATACGCATTTCCACGTTAGAGGGTACAATAACCGTTTCTCCCGGCAGGTACTCAAACTCAGGGTCATCAAAAAGATGCATTACTTTTTTTCCCCTTAGCATACTGGTCACTACAAGATCGTTAAACTTTAACGGAACCAGCTGTGCTTCCTTATAGGTTTCAAATATGTTGAGTTCGCAGTTATCCAGTGAATAAACCGACCTGTTTTCCACTAGCGTTTTTAGTGATTTCTCTGTAGTAAGCTCAGGGGTGGTGAGTAATTTTTTGGAGTGCATGGCAGTAAATTAAAGAGTTAAAAATTACTAAAAATTTTTGAATAACGCAATTGCTGGGGCTGTTAAAAATTAAAACCCTAATGAAAACCTATGCTGGTTGCGATTGTTTATATTTGAAAAAGAATTAACCAAACACCTTAAATAATGAAGAAATACTTTTTGATATTGCTGTTTATACCATTGTCTTTTATTTCATGTATGGAGCCTGTAGAGTTTTTTGATTATAGTAACAAACAGGATTTAATTGGACTGAAACGTTTTTTTAAAAATGAAAGTTTTCAGTATCAATTATTAGGCAGTTATAGTTATAAGGGTAAAGCTATTATAGGTGATTATATTATTGATGATAAGTATGCGCTTCACATTATTAAAATTGATAGTTTAACTAAAAACTATAATTTAAGTGTTGCTGGTAATAAATCTTTTAGCAATGTTAACTCTTCATATAATATACTTGAGGGAGGAAACTATGAGTTAAAATATAATCTGGCTAAACTATCTAAAATTAAGGAAAAGGCATCAATACATTTTTCTTCGGATGGTGAAATGGAAAAAATATTTTCAAATGACACACTTAATGTTTACAGTACAGAGTATAATTATCTTACTGCTTATTTTAATGATAAGCCTGATGTAAGGATGTATGTTGAAGTGAATAAAACAGGTAAACTTAGGTCTGATATTGCTTTTTTCAGGAAAGATGATAGTGTTTATCTTTTAATCTTTAGTGAGGCTTACTTACCAACATCAACCCCAATCATGAATCCGGGAGATATAATGCAATATATTATAAAGAAAAAGTAAATCATAAAAATGAAAAATCCCGTGGTTAATCACCAACCCACGGGATTTTTTCGTTCTAAGAATATAGATATTGAATCAAAAAAACAGGAAATACCTATCCGAAATATTCCTGCAATTCTTCCTTTTCATATTTAAGTGGAAGTGAAACGATAAAAGATGTACCCTTATCTTTTCCGGCACTTTTGGCTTGAATAGTACCGTGGTGTAGCTCTACAAACGATTTGGTTATGGATAACCCCAGTCCGTTTGAGGTTTCCTTACCCGTAGGTTTGGAGCTTAGTTTAGCAAATTTGGTAAACAGTTTGCTAATGTCTGCCTGGCTTAATCCCTGTCCTTCATCCTGCACCTCTATACGCATGATGTTTTCTTCCTGCTTTGCTATTATTCTTACGGTAGTGCCCGCGTAAGAATATTTAAGCGCATTGCTTACAAGGTTATGCATAACATCAGAGATCTTGGCCTTGTCGGCATATATTTTAGGCAGTTCAGGGTCGTGTTCCAGTAGTAAAGCCTGGTTTTTCCTGTTTGCCAGTAATTCAAAACTCGTTAGTATTTTGGTAAACATTTCATTAAGGTCTACCTCTTCAATAGAAAGTGTAAGCCTGTGTTCGTCTTCTTCGGCCTGTTTTAAAATATCTGCCAGCTTGTTTTGTATACGGAGTACGCTGGCTTTAATCATACCGCTCATCCTTTCAACTTTCGAACTGTCTTTGGTTAAAATCTCGTTCGCCAGTTTAATGGAGGCCAATGGATTTTTTATTTCGTGCAGTGCTATATTGGTAAGGTCTATTTGCGACTCAATACTCTTGCGGTAGCGCAGGCGGCTTTCCAGTTTGTTTACAATGATTTTAGAAAGCGTTTTAAGCATGTCCATTTGGGCATCGGTAGCTTCGCGCGGTACATTATCTATCACACAAACAGTACCTACAAGGTAACCTTCGGGAGTTTTTAAAGGTGCTCCTGCATAAAAGCGTATGCCGTCTTGGCCGGCTACATAAGGACTTTCTAATAAATCAGGCGAAGTATGAGTGTCGTTAAAAACGGTAACATTGTCATTAAGTATAGTCAGTGAGCATAAGCTGTCTCTACGATCAACCACGTTATGGGGTAGTAGGCTAAGGTTAGACTTTAAAAAGACCCTGTCCTGATCCACAAACGAAATGAAGGCACTGGTGGTGTTAAATATTTGTGCAGCCAACAGAGCAATCTTGTCAAACGCCTCTTCACTGTGAGTATCCAGTATACGGTACTCATACAGCTTTTCAAGCCTTTGCATGTCGTTTGACGGAATTATGGATGTAGGTTTTGTATATATCATACTTCGTTAAAGAACAGTGCTTTTGTGTGGGAATAAATTCCTATTCTTCATCGAAGGTAAGTCTTAATTTCGTACAAATAAAACTTTAGCAGAATGTTATAACACATACTGTGTTAAAGTATAAATTAACGCATTTGTGGCTCTTTTTCTACTTCATAAATAAGCGGAAGCGATACAAAAAAGGAGGTGCCCATCTCTTTACCGGAGCTGGTTGCGTATATCTCTCCGTTATGCATTTCTACGAATGATTTACATATGGAAAGTCCCAGTCCGTTTGAGGTTTCCTTACCTGTAGGCTTAGAACTCAGCTTGGCAAAACGGGTAAAAAGTTTATTGATATCATCTTGATCCAGTCCCTGACCTTCGTCCCTAAACTCCACATCTACCGAGGTGCAGTTACGGCTAACGAAAATGTTAATATCTGAATCAGGATAAGAATATTTTAACGCGTTACTAAGCAGGTTGTGAAAAACATCGGTTATTTTTTTCCGGTCTATAAAAACAGGAGGGATATTAGCGTCATAACTCAGTGTTACGGTTTGCTTCTTTTTATTAGCCTGTAACTGAAAGGTCTCTAAAAGCGATTCGAAAATCTCTTTCAGGTTGGTTTCCTCCATGCACAGTTTTTGCTGTACTTCTTCATCCTCACTGTCTTTAAGCAGGTCGTGTAGTTTTGTCTGTATACGGGCTATACTGTCTTTAACCCTTAAATACATACTTTCACTGCGAGTAGGATCTTTTTTAATTACATCGTTTGCCAGTTTTATAGATGCTAACGGGTTTTTTATTTCGTGCAGGGTGATGTTCATTAACTCATGCTGTGCCTTTAACAGGTTTTTATACCTAAGGCGCATTTCCAGTTTGTTTACAACGAGGTCGGCCAGGTTTTTAAGCATTTCCTGTTTTCTTTTGCTTATATGCCCGTAACGAGGTTTTTTATCGGCTACACATACGGTTCCTAGTAAATAGCCTTCGGGACTTCTAAGCGGAGCACCTACATAAAAACGAACGCCTCCTTTTTTCTTTACCAATAGGCTGTCTTTGGTATATTCATTTTCTGAAGCGTCTTTTATAATGGTGCATTCGTCATCAATAATTGCCATACCGCACAGTGATTTCTCACGCGGTATTACATTACCTTCAAACGGACTAATATTGGCTTTTATGAATACACGGTCTTCGTCTACAAAAGTGACAAAAGCATAAGGGGTTTTAAAAACTTTTGAAGCGAGCAGGGCAATTTTGTCAAAGGTATCTTCCGGGTGGGTATCAAGAATTTGATACTCATACAGCTTTTTTAAGCGCAGGCTGTCATTCTCAGGGACAAGTATGTCTGCTTGATGGTTCATGGGGATGTGTGGTATTACAAGTTAAAAAAAACTTCCACAGTGTTAAATGCGTGTGAAAAACACTCTAAAGTACAATATTTTTTTGTAAATACATTAGGCTTTAGAGTGTTATTTTGGCTTTTTTTTAACTTTTGAGGTTTTCCCGTAAAAAGGCTATTCCTCCTTTTGTCCCATCATCATTAGGTAGGCTTTAAGGAACTCGTCTATTTCACCGTTCATAACGCCGTCTACATCGCTGGTTTCATAGCCGCTACGCACGTCTTTAACCAATTTGTACGGATGCATAACGTAGTTTCTTATTTGCGATCCCCACTCAATTTTCATTTTGTTTGCCTCAATCTCGTCACGCACTGCCTGACGCTTTTTCAGCTCAATTTCATAAAGCTGCGATTTAAGCAACTGCATCGCCTTGGTTTTGTTATCCAGCTGCGAACGCGTTTCGGAGTTTTCAATAATAATTCCGGTAGGGTGGTGGCGCAGTCGTACCGCTGTTTCAACCTTATTTACATTTTGACCTCCCGCACCGCTGGAACGCATGGTTTCCCAAGTAATGTCTGCAGGGCTTATATCAATTTCAATGGTGTCGTCTGCAAGCGGGTATACGTATACCGATGCAAATGAGGTATGCCTTTTAGCATTACTGTCAAACGGTGAAATACGTACCAGCCTGTGTACGCCGTTCTCGCCCTTTAGGTAACCAAAGGAATATTCGCCCTCAAACTCAAGGGTAACGGTTTTAACTCCTGCAACCTCACCTTCCTGAAAGTTAAGTTCGCGAACCTTATAACCTTCTTTTTCGCCCCACATAATGTACATACGCATAAGCATAGAAGCCCAGTCACAACTTTCGGTACCACCGGCACCGGCAGTAATTTGCAGTACGGCACTAAGGGAATCCCCTTCGTCGCTAAGCATATTCTTGAACTCAAGGTTTTCTATGTGTACTATGGTTTGGCTGTACTGGTTATCCAGTTCTTCTTCGGTAGCATCGCCTTCCTTGAAAAACTCATAAATAACCTGTAGCTCTTCTGCCATCGCATTTCCCTTTTCGTAGTCTTCTACCCACTTTTTCTTAGAACGTAGGTTTCTTACCACAATTTCGGCCTCTTTGGCGTTGTTCCAAAAATCAGGAGCAAAGGTTTTTTCTTCTTCGTTAGTAATCTCAATTAATTTCCTATCGATGTCAAAGATACCTCCTCAGCGCACCAAGGCGCTCTATAATACCTTTAATTTGTTCGGTATTTGTCATAAATAAATGTAGTTTTGTATTGCAAAAATAAGCTATACTTTTCATAATATGGAAATAAATTTAGTAAGCGACACAGTAACCAAACCTTCTCACGACATGTTACAGCATATGTTTAGGGCGAGAGTGGGCGATGATGTGTATAAACAGGATCCTACGGTTAACGAACTGGAAGAATCAGTTGCAGAACTTTTTGGTATGGAGGCCGCTTTATTTTTTCCGTCGGGCACCATGGCAAACCAAACCGCCATTAAATTGCACACTAACCCGGGAGAGCAGGTAATATGCGACAAATGGGCACATATATATAACTATGAAGGCGGAGGTGCCTCGTTTAACAGTGGAGTTTCATGCAGGCTTTTGGATGGTGACAGAGGGATGATTACAGCAGGACAGGTGGCCGAGGCGATTAACCCGCCCGACTTTTACCATAGTCCGTTAACGAGCTTAGTGTCTATAGAAAATACTACAAATAAAGGCGGAGGAGCATGTTATGACATGGAAAACCTGAAGCAGATAAAAGAAGTTTGTACTGCAAACAACCTTAAATACCACCTTGACGGTGCCCGCCTGTGGAATGCCCTTGTGGCAAGAAGGCAGCACCCTAAGCAGTTTGGAGAGCTGTTTGATACCATTTCGGTTTGCCTTAGTAAAGGGTTAGGCGCTCCTGTAGGATCGGTACTGTTAGGTAGTAAGGAAGATATGAACAGGGCGTTGCGTGTGCGTAAGATATTAGGTGGCGGTATGCGTCAGGCAGGTTATCTGGCGGCAGCAGGTTTGTATGCTTTACAAAACAATGTAGGCAGGCTGGAAGAAGATCATAAAAGAGCTAAAGATATAGGTAACCTGTTACAGCAGTTACCTTGGATAGACAAGGTTGAACCTGTAGAAACCAACATACTTATATTTTCCCTTAAACCGCAATACAGTGAGGCCGACCTGATGGAGAAGCTAAAACAGAAAAGCATTCATATCAGTTCGCTGGGTAAAGGTAAACTGCGTATAGTGACACACCTGGATTATAAAGGGGTAATGCACGATTTTGTAATGGAAACACTGCAGAAGCTTACTTTGTAGTTTTGAATTTCCTGTTTCTGATTGTCATTACAAGGAGGAACGATGTAATAATGTATATAAAATAATAAAAAAGCGCGGATTACTCATCCGCGCTTTTTTAAATCTTTTAATAGTAAATTTTAAATAACTACTGTTATTTAAACATATCCATACCCGGTATGTTTGGCATACCGTCTTTAGCAACAGCACCAAGCTCGGCTTCGTTAACCGATGTTGCTTTTGCAATAGCTTTGTTAAGTACCATTACCAGGTAATCTTCAAGCTGTTCTTTATCTTCTAAAAGCTCATCGGCAACGGTAACCGATTTGATTTCGCGGTTAGCCGTAAGCGTCACTTTTAACAGTCCGTCATTACTTTGCTCATCTACCAGTACGGTATCAAGTCTTTTTTTGGTTTCTTCCATTTTTTGCTGGGTTTCCTTAATCTTACCCATCATGCCCATAATATCTCCAAACATAGTGTTGATTTTTTATTTGTTTTGTTGTGGCAAAATTATTAAAATAAAAATGTTTTTTACACTGTTTTAATGTCGCTTTAACGGTGTGATTGCCTGTTGTAGGGGAGATAGCTGCAAACAAGAGGATTTTTGAGGAAAGTGTTTTTACATTCTTTTTATAATACGAAGGTTATTAACTGTTGATTGTGTAAATATTTTTTGTGTTTGATGAAAATTATCTGCTAAAAATATTAAATTGCACGTTTAAATAATAATCATTTAAAAGAATGAAAAAACACTTACTTTTAAGTTGTGTTTGTGTTATTTTTGCATGCGACCAAACTAAAAAATCTGAAATGACAGAAACCGTCGCGGCACCCGTGGCCGCAATTAAACCAGAAAAACTGGAAAAACACGGAGATGTTAGGATCGATAATTACTACTGGTTAAATGAGAGGGAAAACCCGGAAGTAATAGACTACCTAAACAAAGAAAACGAATACTACCAACAGTGTACTGCCCACACCAAGGAGTTCCAAAAGGAATTATTTGAGGAAATGAAAGGCAGGATTAAAGAGGACGACTCTTCTGTCCCTTACCTTTACAACGGTTATTACTACATTACCCGTTATGAAAAAGGTAAAGATTATCCTATTTATGCCCGTAAGAAAGGAAACCTCGATGCCCCTGAGGAAATTATGTTTGACTGCAACGAGCTTGCAAAAGGACAAAGTTACTTTCAGCTAAAAGGAATCAATATTAGTGAGGACAACCAATGGGCTGCTTTTGCGGTAGATACCGTTTCAAGAAGGCAGTATACCATACAGGTTAAAAACCTGGTTACCGGTGAGGTGCTTCCGTATAAAATTGAAAATACAACAGGAGGTTCTACATGGGCCGGCGATAACAAAACACTTTTCTATACCAGAAAAGACCCTGTTACCTTACGATCTGAAAAGATTTACAAACACAAAATGGGTAACGATGTGGCTAAAGATGAGTTAATTTTTCACGAGAAAGACGACACCTTTAACACGTTTATATACAAAGAGAAATCAAAAAAATATCTTGTAATAGGTTCAAGCAGTACGCTTACCAGCGAATACAGAATACTTGATGCACAAAATCCTGATGGCGAGTTTAAAGTGTTCCAAAAAAGAACACGCGGACTGGAGTATGATATTAGCCACTATGGTGATAAGTTTTACATTGTAACCAATAAAGACAATGCAACCAACTTTAAGCTGATGGAGACTCCGGAAACGGCTACAGGTATGGAAAACTGGAAAGACCTGCTTTCCCATCGTGAGGATGTGCTTATTGAAGGGGTAGATATTTTTAAAAACTACCTTGTGGTAAGCGAACGTTCTAACGGACTTAATAAAATACGTATCCGCCCTTGGGATGGTAGCGAGGAATACTATCTTCCGTTTGATATTGAAACTTATACTGCCTATACTACTACCAATGTTGATTTTGATACCGATGTGCTTCGCTACGGCTACCAGTCTATGGCTACACCAAGTTCGGTTATCGACTTTAATATGAAAACCCGCGAAAAGACCGTAAGGAAAGAGCAGGAGGTACTAGGTGGTAAGTTTGATAAAAATAACTACGAAGAGAAAAGGGTATGGGCTACTGCCGAAGACGGTACTAAAGTGCCTGTCTCTATGGTATACCGCAAAGGTATTAAAATGGACGGTAATAATCCGTTATTATTATACGCTTACGGTTCGTATGGGGCGAGTATGGATCCGTACTTTTCATCCATAAGGCTTAGTTTATTAGACAGAGGCTTTATTTATGCCATTGCCCATATTAGGGGTGGTGAAGATTTAGGTCGTGAATGGTATGAAAACGGAAAGCTGCTTAAAAAGAAAAACACCTTTACCGATTTTATAGACTGTTCTAAATATGTAATAGAGCAGAAATATACTTCGGCTCAGCATTTGTATGCCGAGGGTGGATCAGCAGGTGGATTGCTAATGGGTGCTGTGGTAAACATGGCTCCGCAACTGTACCATGGTGTTATTGCACAGGTGCCGTTTATAGATGTGGTAACTACCATGCTAGACGATTCGATACCGTTAACAACAGGAGAGTATGACGAGTGGGGGAACCCTAACGAAAAAGAGTACTATGATTATATGAAATCATATTCACCTTATGACAATGTAACAGCTCAGAAATATCCTAATATGCTGATAACAACAGGACTACATGATTCTCAGGTGCAATACTGGGAACCTGCCAAATGGGTAGCTAAATTAAGAGCCGTAAAAACCGATAAAAACCAGCTGTATCTTGACACCAATATGGACGCAGGACATGGCGGGGCTTCCGGAAGATTTGAGGCACTAAAAGAGGTCGCTAAAGAGTATAGTTTTTTACTAGATTTGGAAGGAATTCAGGAGTAATTAAATTTTTTTTGTTAGATTTGCAAGGTTTTGAGGTCAATTAAACTTTGTACATAGTTTACCTTACTAACTTATTTTTTATGAAAGAAGAAATAAAAGCCTATAATAATGTATTGGAATTAATTGGGAATACACCACTAATTAAGCTCAATAAAGTTACACAAGGGTTAAAAGGGAATTTTTACGCAAAAGTAGAGGCATTTAATCCGGGCCATTCAACCAAAGACAGGATTGCATTATACATCATTGAGGAAGCCGAAAGAAAGGGTATCCTGAAACCGGGAGACACTATTATTGAAACTACTTCAGGTAATACTGGCTTTAGTCTTGCAATGGTTAGTATTATTAAAGGTTATGACTGCATACTGGCAGTTAGCTCAAAGTCATCAAAAGATAAAATTGATATGCTTCGCGCCATGGGTGCTAAGGTATATGTTTGCCCAGCAAATGTATCGGCAGATGATCCGCGTTCTTACTACAACGTAGCTAAAAGGCTACATGAGGAGATAAAAGGATCGGTCTATATCAATCAATACTTTAACGATTTAAATGTAGACGCTCACTTTACTACTACAGGTCCTGAAATTTGGGAACAAACAAACGGTAAAATTACCCACCTTGTTGCCTGTAGTGGAACAGGAGGTACCATATCGGGGGCTGCACGTTACCTAAAACAACAAAACCCAAATATTAAAGTTCTTGGTGTTGATGCTTATGGTTCGGTACTTAAAAAATACCACGAAACTAAAGAGTTTGACAACGAAGAAATTTACCCATACAGAATTGAAGGTTTAGGTAAAAACCTTATCCCAACCGCAACAGATTTTGATGTTATTGACAAGTTCATAAAAGTATCTGATGAAGATAGCGCCCACACTGCAAGGCATATTGCCAAAACAGAAGGTCTTTTTGTAGGATATACGAGTGGTGCGGCACTACAGGCTGTTAAACAGTATGCTGAAGCTGGTGAATTTGACGAAAACAGTAATGTTATCCTTATTTTCCCTGACCATGGTTCACGCTACATGAGCAAGGTATTTAGTGATGACTGGATGAACGAGCAGGGCTTCTTTGACAGCATTAACATGGAAGCAACTCAAAAAATAGAGTTCATCAAATAATAATAATAATAAGAGAGATTAGTACCAAAAAGATATCAAAAAGCCATCCTGTTAGGGATGGCTTTTTTTATGGATGCAGGATATCCGGGACTACTACTTCCCGTATTTTATTACTGTAATTATATGTTTTTAAGTGTAGTGCTAAAAAAACCATCCCGGCTCAGGGGATGGTTTTTACGAAGTGAGTAAAAGTAAGTATAAAAAGGAGGTTATAAAGCTGCCGTGAACTCACCGGTTCCCTGGCGCTTTAAATCCTGTTCTTTTGGGTGTCCGGCAATAACTACTTTGCCCGAGCCGCTAATTTTTCCTTTAATGGTTTTGTTACAAACAATATCGGCCTTACCTGACCCTGAGAGGTCAATGTCTACATTGGCACATTCAAGACGCTCGGCTTCAATATTACCTGAACCGATAACTTTACATTTAAAATCCTGAACGGCACCTTTTAGTATAATATTGCCCGACCCCAGTACATAAGCTTCGCTACTGGCATTAAAAAGCCTCAGGTCAATATAACCCGAACCTTCCAGCTGAATTTTTATATTGCTTTTTAGGGTAGTCTTACTGTTTATTGTACCCGATCCTTTTAAATAGATATTGTTTAGCGAAGTGTAATAAGGTACTTTGATTTTTACCTTATTGTTTTTGTGCGCCCTGAAGTTTAAGCCTTTTGGCAAACCTATATAAAGGGTATCGTTAATGTTTCTAACTTCCAGTAGGTTAACAATGTTTTCGCTTCCTTCAAGCGATAGCATGTTATTGTGTTCGTCAGACATAAGAATTACTTCAAACGGACCACTTATTCTAAGTGATTGGTAAGCTGTAATTGCTTTTTGCTGTTTTACTTTGTTTCCGTTTCCGGTAATAAGTTTCTGGGTACCCTGTGCGGCACCGGTTAGCAGAGTAAATAATGCTGCTAACAATAATAACTGTCGTTTCATGATAAAAATTGATTTGATTGATGATGATTGATGATTTTTTTGTCTTATTTAAAGACGATGTACTTCATAAAATGTTACTTTTAATTACTTATTTTATTAACTTCTTCCTAAATTGATGTTGCCGTACTGTGACTCTATATATACTTTATTACCTCCGTTTTTCTTAGAGTAACCTTTATAGTTGGCACTGGTATTTCTAACGTTCTTTTCGGTGAAATTAAGTCCGTTACTACCTCTTAAGTTACCATATTGTAGATCGAACTCAAAGTTATAAGCATAGTTTTCGTTAAAATTGATATCTACATTGGTGTAAGCACAGTTTATATAGATGTTTTTGGCATTGTTTTCAATATTTTGAATATCAATGTTACCATAACTGGCAGAAAGATTCATAGCTCCTCTAATAGTACCGAAACGCATACCTATATATTCCCCTTTGCCTTCAATATTCGTGGCTTGTTTTATTTTAAGGTCGCCATATTCTGAATTAAAAGCTATATTGTTCACTTCGTCAATAGTGTAATCAGTATATGCGGTTTTAATTTCAAGATTATTACACTTGTTTATAGTAAGGCGGGAATACTCGGCCTTTATCTCCCCATTAGCCATTGTACTTATAGTTGAGCTGTTACAATACTGTAGCTTTGCACTCACATGGTTAAGCTGATTGGCTTGGATATTACCATACTGGCACTTTAACTCCGAGTGTCCTTTAATATCACCCAGTACAATATTACCATACTGGTTATGAAGTATTATATTTCCGTTTTTCGGGATTTTAATGGTGTAATTAATCTCGATATTGGTGCGTGAGTTAGAGCTGCTGATTTCGGTTTTACAGGCAACCAGTCCTTTGGTGGCATTGAGCTTAACGTCTATACCGTTAATCCTTTTATTTACCTGGTCTTCATTATTGCCCGATACCTTTATAACTACGTCAATACTGGTTTTGCTTTCGTCCCAGGTGGTAACATAAATGTTTCCGTACTGGTTGCCTACCTCGAGTCCGGCATCTGGATTAACAAGGTATACTTTCTGTATCTTTTTCTCTTTGGTATACTTCCCTTTAACCTGCCCGGCATTCATGCCAAACGGAATTAAGAGAAGAAAAGCCAAAAGTTTAAGTGGTAGTGTTTTCATGGTAGTTCTCTTTAATTTTTTTGATGTTTTCAATACGTGTAAGTACTTCTTCAAGGAAGGATATACGTGTTTGCAGGTTAGTTATCATTGCATGGATAATCTGTTTGTTTTCGCCCTTATCAATAAGCTCACGGGTAAGTTTGTTATAATCTTCCTCCAACTTTTTCATTTGTACAAGGGCATCCCTTATAATCATTTCTGTTTCGGGGCTTTTTTCCTTTTCTACTTTTGCCAGTTCTTTTTCTATAATAGATGCAAAGTACATTTGGGTTTCCTGTACCTCGGGCGATACGTTTGCCATTTGTTCTTGCGTAGCATCAGTAGTACCGTTGTTATTGTATACGGTAAAAATTCCAAACAGTATAAGTATAGCGGCAGCTATAGGCAGTATAAGGGTTAGTGGTGAACGCTTTTTCTTACCCTCAAGCCTGTCTAAAAATCGCTGCTGATGTCCCAGTAGAGGTTCGTGTTTATCCCACTGTCCCTCCAGGTTTTTAAATAGCTCGTTTAAATTTTTATCCTCGTTCATGATATTGCTAATTTTTTTAGCAGGCTTTCTTTAGCCCTGCTAATGGTTGTGCGGCAATTGCCGGCTGTTATCTGCATTATTTCACTTATCTCCTCCTGGTCGTAACCTTCTATGTACAGTAAGGTTAATATTATTCTGTAATTTTCCTTTAACGACGCTATGGCTTGCGAAACCTGTTGCACCTGCAGTTGCTGAAAATCAATTTTAGCTTCTTCGCCATTATCGCTGTCTTCCAGTTTATACAGCATGTTGTCTATAGGCTGGGCGGCATCCTTGTTTAATTTTTTGTAGTTGTCTAGGCTATGATTTACTACAATTTTTTTAAGCCAGGCGCCAAAGGCCACCTCTCCTTTAAACGAATCCAGTTTTGTAAAAGCTTTTAAGAACGATTCCTGCATAACATCTTCGGCCCAATGTTCATCTTTTACAATACGTAATGCAGTGTTATACATAGCCCTATAGTACAAATTATAGACTTCAAACTGCGCATTGCGGTTACCCGCCTTACATAGTGTAATGAGATGGTTTATATCGGTTTGCGTTCTTTCCAACTTTTGTTTGCCTGGTTTAATATAATGACTGGCAGGATATCCTTATTGTTACAGTTACAGTGAAAAAAAGTTTTCTAAATTTAATGATTTTTTAAATTATGCCCGTATTTTATGCCTTTTCCTGATTGTGTCTAACTTGTTTTTAAAGTATATTTACGTTAGAAAATTTTTACATTTTACAGCATGAGGACTATTATTGCCATGGCCGCTTTATTGTGTGCCAACTTTATTAATGCACAGGCATTTAACGGAAAAGGAGATACTAAACTACAAATAGGGGCTACCGTACAGGATGGTGGTACCGGTATTGTTGCCACTACTGATTTTGGACTGGCAGATAATCTTTCGTTCGGATTTTCGGCTAGCTATATGCTTTCTGCCGATGATATTTTGGGTCAGGAAGCCGATTTTGGGGACAGAGCCGATGTAAAAGCCCGACTTAATGCCAATATTGGTAATATTTTCGGGATAGGGGATCAGTTTGATGTTTACCCGGGTCTTGATTTGGGATTACGTAATTTTGGCGGACATCTGGGCTTCCGTTACTTTTTCTCAGATGGTTTCGGACTGTATACCGAAGGTGGTATTCCAATCGCTACTTATAAAAGCAACCCCGAAGGTTTTGATAAGTACAATAACCAGTTTGTATGGCAAATAGGGGTATCATTTAATTTTTAAGAGATATATACAATAAAAGCTGCTGATTGGCAGCTTTTATTGTAATTTAATAGTTCTTATATGGAATCAAGATTAATCTATAAATCTAATACAACTTACCTTAATAAGGTTACTTGGGATTTCGTTAATAAGGGGAGTGAGTGGTATTTTATAGGCAATGAGAATATTAATGAAGAAAAGATTATACAGATTGTTAATCAAACTTTTTTAGATAACAGTCTATATATTGTTTTAGACAGGGATGATTCACATGAAATTCAGAAGTCTGAAATCATAAAAAAAATTGTAGCTACCTTAAAAGATAGAGATTTTTCGGTTTGGGACAATAAGTTTCATAAAGTAATTCAGTTTAATAAAAACGGAATTTGTCGTGTTGGAGCAAGAGTTATCAGTTAAAAAAGTTATTTAAATCTTAAATACTCAGCCAGTAAATTACTTATGTTTTCAGGATATTCCCAGTAATCATCATCCAGCTTTTCTAAGTAATTATTAAGGTTGCTATCATCATTGTATAGTTCGTCAATTTTACCTGCAATTATTTTTTTTCTAAACAGCTTATAGTCATCGTTATTAAAGTTAACTGCCAGAAAAGCTTTTTCAATCAAGTCGGCCATTTTAAAAGCCTTAATCCTTTTGAAGGCTAAAATACTTTCTTTAATAAACTGACCGTATCCATTAATAAAATACTGATTAAAACCTCCGTTGTATACTTGGCCGTCTAAAAGGCATACAAGGTATGCAGTACTTTCCTTTTAGGGTAACTCTGTTATATATTTATACCATTTCTCATTGTGTGAAA
This sequence comes from Flavobacterium sp. C4GT6, assembly GCF_036347315.1. Classification (NCBI taxonomy): domain Bacteria; kingdom Pseudomonadati; phylum Bacteroidota; class Flavobacteriia; order Flavobacteriales; family Flavobacteriaceae; genus Flavobacterium; species Flavobacterium sp. C4GT6. The sequence continues at coordinate 17,960 of NZ_JAZGZU010000019.1, read as the reverse complement.
TGCTAAACCAACTTTTTTTAAACCCGCTAACAGCCTTTTCGTAATACAGATTAATTACTTCCTCATCAGGCATTGATTTTATATCTGGATCCATGTTTTGTAGATGCATCAGTAATTAATTAAGTATTACAATCCTAAACTTTTTTGTTGTTGTATTATTTCTTCTCGGGTTGATGGGGTTTTACGAATGTACACAGCTAAACGATACAGTTTTACAGAGCGTTCGTTAAGCCTGTTTATAAAAAGTGTTTCATTATCACCCAGTTCTTGGTATAAATTTTCGTAGAGTGTTCCATCCAGTAAATTATCAATACTTTCTTCCTTTAGGTTTACCAGTTCATTGAAAAAATCAAACGCAGGAGTAACCTCATCGGTAGTTATTAATTCAATTATTTTAGCTGTAAAAACATCAAAATCAGTATACACATCGCTAAGTGATTTCATTTCAATAGCGTTATAAATAGTGTTTCTTAATTTTTCAGTTTTTAAATTAATATTCATAAGTAAACATATTTTATATGTAGGAGAGAAGGTACAAAGAAAGCACCCTAAAGGCTGCTTTTTTATGAATTTAGGATTGTTCTTTAAGTAACCTGTCTACAGGTTCATAATGTTTTTTTCCATAAAGAATAAGTATTTTCTTTTTAGTTGTAGTTTTTATTTTTTCAACAAGATTTATATTTCTTTTATTCTCTACAATTTCTTTCAGGAAGAATTTTTTATCTTCGCTATTAACTGTTTCACAAGTATAGTTTTCACTTCCCAAAGGGGTTTTATAATCACAATCGTTTAATATAATAGAACCCTTTTCTTTCTCAAATTCATTTATCAATACTGTTACTGGTAAATCAACAGGTTGGGAGTTTTCAGGAGTAAGTCCTAAATCAGTATAATCGGGCTGATCTATAAGGTTATATTTTGAAACATATTCTGAAAGGGGTTTAACTTTAGAATATTCCAATAAAGGATCTAAGTTTAATATTTTTCTGAATTTTAAATAATTAATAGTATCGTTTTCTTTTATCACACGGTCACTTTTCTTTAAATAAAGACCTTCATAAAAAACAAAATATCCTTCATTTTCTAAACTGTCAATTTTAGATTTAACATCGTTATAAAATTCGACTTTCCCTAAGTGCATCATCTCGACAAAAACTATTACCTTGTCTTTGTATGTTAATGTTTTCAAAGTTAATTTGGAATCTAAGACTCCTGTTTTTTTTAATGCAATATCAACAATTTTTGAAGCGCATGAACTAATTAGAAGTGTTGTGAAAAGTATAATGATAATTTTTTCATAGTTGATTTTATAATCTGTTTCAAATATAATATGTTATTCTACTCATTACCTGCGGTTCTTTAACAAAAAGTGCTAAAGTTTTCATAAAAAAAAATAACCTTGTGTTAAAGCAACTCTTTGATTTATTACTATTGCAGCATACAATCCACTAATTAATTATTAACATTTTTTATTATGAAAAAAACCTTTTTATTCGCTGCAATTGCTTTTGCAGGAATTACTTTTTTCTCTTGTTCAAACGAGAGTATTTCAGAACAACCAAGTAACTCTTTTAACCTGAAGACGACAGTAGAAACAGTAGAAATTGATTCGGCTTATGTTATCACCGAGAGTAAAAATGCTATGATTAGTTTTGTAGAAGGCGTTACTCCATACTATCATGAGGGTATGACTTTTAATGATTTTAAATGGTCACTTGATCCAGCTTCGGGTTTGGAAAAAATCAAAGCTGAAGGTAGTGATTTGTTAAAAAAATCATTTAGTATTTTGAACAAAGAATCTAGCATTGAAGATGCTACCGGTATTGAAATTATGAGAGCAACCGAAGCAATGATTCAACACAACATTGATTTAGGTCACAAAACAATTGATGAAGTTGATTTAGACAAAGATTCTTTTTGGTTATTCGGTCTGGATCCAAATTCAGTACAAGAAGATACTTCTTTCCTAAAGAAAAAAGGCTGTAAATGGTATCAAATAGGCTGTCATATTTCTAATGTATGGGAGTGGTTAAGTTCAACTGCAAACGGAGGGGGAGCTTCTAATGGAGTAACTCTTGCAGCTGTGGTAACGATTGTAAGTGGCATTTTAGTACTTTTACTATAATTAATTACAAAGTGAAAATATATACTATTTTATTTTTATTTCTTGCAGTACCTCAAACCCTGCTGGCACAGGATAATTTTTCTGTTTCAGCTAATACCGGACTGGTTTTAGCAAAAGAAGATTTAGGCAAATCTGTTGGAGGACGTTTTGGAGTAGATTTTAATCGTTTTGGTCTGGAAGCAAGCTATCAATATTCCGAACTGGATAGCAGCAGTATTAACGACTATATAATTTCTAAATATGCTTTGACAGCAGGTTACAATGTGTATTCTCAGGATAAGAACTTTTTAATGACATTAAAAACGGGGCCTGCATTATTATATTTTAACGGATTTGAAGAAAGTAACTGTTCAAATTTAGGTTTGGATATTTCTGTAGCATTGTCTTATAATTTGTTTGACTCGCTAGATTTGGAAATGGGATTAACCAATAATCTTAATAAAAAGACGAACAGTTTTTTGCAAACCTTTTTTGGATTTAAATATAATTTTAGAAAGAAGAATTAATAACAACATCAATTTATTGCAAAAAAAGCAGCCTATTAGGGCTGCTTTTTTATATGGTATATAACAGGGAATATTAAGATTCCTGCATAGTGTGATACACGTTCATTACGTCGTCATCTTCTTCAATTTTTTCAAGAAGTTTTTCAACATCTGCCTGTTGCTCTTCGTTAAGCTCTTTAGTTACCTGAGGGATCCTGTCAAATCCTGAAGAAAGGATTTCAAGGTTACGGTTCTCAAGTTCTTTTTGTATAGCACCAAAGCTTTCAAAAGGAGCATACATTATGATACCATCCTCATCGGCAAAAATCTCTTCCACACCAAAGTCAATCATTTCAAGCTCCAGCTCTTCTACATCCTGACCTTCTGCAGGGATACGGAAGTTACAGGTATGGTCAAACATAAACTCAACCGATCCCTGAGTTCCCATAGTACCGTTACATTTGTTAAAATAACTACGAATGTTTGCTACTGTACGGTTATTATTATCGGTAGCGGTTTCTATAAGTATGGCGATACCGTGTGGTGCATAGCCTTCAAAAAGTACTTCTTTATAGTTGGCAGTATCTTTGTCGCTTGCTTTTTTAATTGCTCTTTCAACGTTGTCTTTAGGCATGTTTGCCGCTTTGGCATTTTGTATAACAGCCCTTAAACGTGCGTTGGTCTCAGGGTTTGGACCACCTTCTTTTACAGCAATTACTATATCTTTTCCAATTCTGGTAAACGTTTTGGCCATTGCCGACCAACGTTTCATTTTTCTGGCTTTTCTAAATTCAAACGCTCTTCCCATAAATTAATTTTATTTGGAGGAACAAAAATAAGGTTATTAGCTGTTTTTGCAAAATCTTATTAGGGCTGATTGTAAAAAAAGACGCTATAACTTACTTATTTTCCAAATTATAAATATCGGTAAGTATGTTTATGCCTTCTTTTATGTACGGATTGGTTTTTACCAGCTTTTCGCGGTACTCGTTTGTATTGACCAAAAAGTCGTCGTACATAATACGCTGATAGGTATCGCGCGGTGTTTTAATGTGGCTTATCTGTTGCTTGTCTTCAAAGTTACTTATGCTTTTCCAAATGGCATCCATAGTGTGTACATCGTTAAACACACCGTCAAAATTAAGGGCAACAGGGGCTTTGTCTTCCTCATAAATTTTTTTGATGGTTTTGTTAACCAAAAGTATCTCGTTAAAGTCGGCATCCTGACTTATCCTTTCCCTGCTTTGTTTTATGGCGTACTCCCTGTAGTCTAACTTCTCCTTACGGAATTTCAGCCTCACATTAATGCTGTCGTTAGCAAGGGCAGTAGCATTGGTTTTCTCCCTTGGTAAAAAGTCGTTTAGGTATGAGGGAATTTCAATATCGGGTACTATGCCTATGTATTGGTTGCTTTTGCCTGTAATGCGGTAAAACTTATCTATGGTAACCTTTACAAAATCGGTAGGGTTGTTTTGCTGTAACTGAAAAATGGTTTGCATAGTAGCCTTACCCATAGTGGTGTTCCCGGCAACAATGGCACGTCCGTAATCCTGCATTACTCCGGTAAAGAATTCGCTTGCTGAAGCCGAGAATCCGTTAACCAGTATCACTATAGGTCCGTTATAAATACTGCCTCTCAGGTAGTCCTTAATCACATTGCGCGACCTGTTCCTGCCGGTTACTACCGTTAAAGGGCCAAAATCTATAAACATACCGGCGAGCTTGGTAACCTCTTCCATTGAGCCTCCACCGTTAAACTGAAGGTCTATTATGAGTCCGTTTATGTTTTCTTCGTTTAGTTTTGCGATTTCACGTGCCACATCATCGGCACAACCATGAAAACTATTCTCATCGCGGGCTGTATAAAAGCTGGGTATTTTTATGTAGCCCATAGGCAGGGTATCGCCGATAACAAAGCTGTATACCGTATTGTCTTCAGACCGCATTACCTTTTTCTCAAGGTTAACGCTATATACCGTACCGTCGTTTTTCCTAAGGGTAAGTTCCACCGTTCTGTAAGCATCACTAAACACTATATTGGTTATGGTTTCAAGCGAGGCGCATGTAACGGGGTATTCGGTATTTTCCGATGCCAGTTTGAGTATCTGGTCGCCCTTGTCTATCTTTTGGGTTTTATAGGCAGGTCCCCCCGGAACCACTTCCTGTATTATGATTTCCTCATTTTCATTTTGGCTTACATAAATTCCTAATGAATAATTTTCATCGGACACTGCCGATATAAACGTAGATTTTTCGTCGTAATTAAAGTAATTGGTATGTGGGTCAAAGTAGGAACAAAATGCCTCATAAAACCTGTGATGCATATTTTCGTCCAGTCCTTCCTTAGGGTTAAGCAATGCTTCGGTTCGGCACATGTAGGCATCGGCTATTTTAGCCTTTACGCTGTTTTCCATTACGGGTATCTGTGCTTTTAAGGAATCGCGGTTCTTGCTTAGTTTGGCAATATCCTCCAGTACATCATACACAATTTTTTTACGAATAAACTTTTTAAGCTGTTCCTTACTGGTACGGTAGGGGAAATGCTCTTTGGAGTAGTAAATGGAATCGGTACCGTTAAGGTTTATTCCGTCGTAAACAATTTCACTAATGATATCGGTATTACGTTCCAGAGCTGTTTTGTATATAGATACAAAATCGGTAAAAAAGGAACAGTCGTTCCCTGTAATGTAATCGTCTATTTTGTATTTGTGTTTGGAAAGCAGGTCAACCTCTTCCTGTAGCAGGAGCATACGGTTATCGTCCATTTCCCGCATAACCCTATTAAAAACATAAGCCGACAGGCTATCGTCTGTCGGCTTAGGATTAAAATGTTCGCTTTGTAAAAGCGTGTTTATGTTGTAAAACACACTGCATGCCTGCTCGTGTTTTTGTGCCCCTGCAAGCAGCGGGAACAAACAGGCTATCGCTAGTATGTTTTTCATAGGCCTTTACTTTTTGTAGAAAGGGAGCTTCACCACTTTTGCGGCTACATCATTCTTCCTTATCCTGATGTAAATTTCGCTGTCCGGTGCAGCATAGGCAGTTGGCACATAGCCTAACCCGATACCTTTACCAAGTGATGGCGCCATGGTACCCGATGTTACTATACCTATTACATTACCTTCTTTATCTGTAATTTCATAATCGTGTCTTGGTATACCTCTTTCGGTTAACTCAAAACCAACAAGTTTTCTGCTAACGCCTTCTTCTTTTTGTTTTTTGATGGCTTCGCTGTTAGTGAAATCTTTAGTGAACTTAGTGATCCAGCCAAGACCGGCCTCAATAGGTGAAGTGGTATCGTTAATGTCGTTACCGTACAGGCAAAAGCCCATTTCCAGTCTAAGAGTATCGCGGGCAGCAAGTCCTATTGGTTTAATACCATAGGCAGCTCCTGCTTCAAACACCTTGTTCCATACCTGCTCAATATCGGAATTTTTTACGTAAATTTCAAATCCTCCGCTACCGGTATATCCTGTTGCAGAAACAATTACGTCGCTAACACCAGCAAAATCCGCTACTTCAAAGTGATAATATTTTATTTCGGTAAGGTTTACAGAAGTTAAAGACTGCATAGCTTCGGCAGCTTTAGGTCCCTGTATTGCCAGTAGAGAATAGTTTTCTGAAGCGTTTTCCATAGTAGCGCCCACATCGTTTTTAGATGAAATCCAGTTCCAGTCTTTCTCAATGTTAGAAGCGTTTACTACTAAAAGGTATTTTTCTTCACCCATTTTGTAAACAATAAGATCGTCTACAATACCGCCGTCTTCGTTAGGAAGGCAAGAGTATTGAGCGCGCCCTACAGTTAGGGTAGAAGCATCGTTTGTTGTAACTTTTTGAATAAGTGCAAGGGCATTTGGCCCGGTGATGAAAAATTCACCCATGTGAGATACATCAAAAACTCCCACACCGTTCCTTACTGTTTCGTGTTCTACATTTACCCCTTCATATTGTACAGGCATGTTGTATCCTGCAAATGGTACCATTTTAGCCCCAAGGCTTTCGTGTATGTGCGTTAGCGCAGTATTTTTCATCTAGAATAATAATAAAGTTTCAACGGCGCTAATTTATTGAAAAAAACGCACTAATGGCATGCTATTGTCGGGAAATACAAATTATTTCACAATTTTTGGGTTTAATATTAAATGAATATGCATTGTTAAAGTAAAACCTGCTATTTAGTAGATGCAATAACACCTTTTATAAATTGTATACCACCAAAGAGGATAGCACCCCAGGCAATAACATTTCTCGAAGCTAAAGTAACTATTAGTCCGCCTATACACCATACAGCGCCCCATAGCATATCTTTATTTGCTCTGCTTTTTCGGGCCTGCTCAATTTCATCTTCAAGCCTGTCTACCACTATTTGGGCATTTTCTTCACTCATACCTTTGGCTACAAGTGCCATTTTAACTTCGTAGGAGTTTTTGTCTTTGTTTATAAATAAGTCGGCGGCATATTCATAAATGTGGTTAACAGCTTCCTGTTCCTGCTGTGGGGTAAGGTTGGTTTCCATAATGATTTGTTTTTGTTGGTGTTGTAAATATATGAAAAGCAGGTAATTACAAAATAAAATATTTTCAGGTTACCGTATTGCCACTAAATTAGTTTGTAAACAAAATTTATTGGTTTAGGTTTGTTAAACTAAACTCATTTTGGTCTTTTAAAGCAGTATCAATGGTGAGAATTGCTTCTAATTTGTATTTGTTTAAATCTTCGTCAAGATATATTTCTAACGGTCTTGTTTTATAAAAGAAAACAGTATAAAATTCGTCATCGAAAGATAAAACGACTTTAAAGTTATCTTTAAAAATTTGCTTAAGTTTTTGTGCCAGTGAATTGGAGTAGCCAATGGCACACATCAGATAATTATGCGATACATCTTCATTAATGTAATCGTTAATTAATATCTTGTTGTGTAAAACTTCAGCTGCGGTTTTGTCATAAAAAACGGGGTTTTCCCCTCCTGTGTAAATTGAGGATAAAAAATAGCAGTTAGATACAATTATAATTTCATCTTCTGTAATGTTATCTGCAAGCTCACATGGCTCAATATTACGAATATCAATTCCAGTGCTGATTTTATCTCTAAATAAATTATTAAACTGATATCTCATTTTACCGAAATTCTTTTTTTAAGATGATTTTATAACAAACACCAATGTGTGGTTTATAAATGGGCAGGTTAAATATTTGTTTTATCTGCCTGCCATCTAAAAGCTTTATTATAAATTTACTTAGTAAAAGTATTACAAATAATAGTAAACATGAAAATTTTTGACGTTGAAGCCAATAGGGAAGCCGACAGAGTAACTGTAGAACGACAGGGTATAACTTACTACGAGCTTATGGAAAGGGCAGGGACAGAGGTGTTCCAGTGGCTAAAACGTAATTTCCCTGATAAGGAAACGCTTTTTCATGTAATATGCGGTCAGGGTAATAACGGTGGTGACGGACTGGTAGTTGCCCGCCTGCTGTATGAGTCCAAATACCGTGTGGTACTCGATATACTGGAAGATGCCGGAAAACCTACTGCTGATTTTACGGCCAACCTGAAACGTATTAATAAAGACGGGATTAAATACAACAACAAAGAGATATACCAATATACTGATGGTAAGTTGGTGGTGATAGATGCTATTTTCGGGATTGGGCTTAGCCGTGAGCCGGAAGGTTCGGTTAAGGAGATGATTGAAAAAATTAATCACAGTAATGCGTATGTGGTTTCTATAGATGTGCCTTCGGGGGTGTTTATGGACAGGAAAACAAATTTTGCGGTACACAGTGATGCCGTACTAACTTTCCAACAACCCAAGCTTTCGTTTTACCTTTCAGATAATTATCAGTACATAAAAAAAGTAGAAATACTGGATATAGGGTTAGACAGGGACTTTATTAATACAGTTGAGACCAACTATTTCCTTACCGATAGTTTTGAGGCACACAAGCGCTACATGCCTGTAGATCCCTTTACACATAAAGGCAAACAGGGGCATGCACTTATTATTGGGGGTAGCTATGGCAAAATTGGGGCAGTATGCCTTGCGGCGAAGTCGGCCTTAAAATCAGGTTGCGGACTCATAACTGCCTACCTGCCCAAGTGTGGCTACGTAGTGATACAGTCGGCATTCCCAGAAGCAATGGCAATAACCAATGGTGAGGAACATATTACCCATATCAATTTTGATTTTGAACTCAAAGCAATAGGTATAGGTCCGGGAATGGGGCAGCATCCCGAAACTCAAAAGGCTTTCCACGATTTTTTAATTCGGTACAAACATCCGTTAGTTATAGATGCCGACGGACTAAATATATTGTCCTATAATAAGGAATGGTTAGAACTACTTCCTGTAAATACCATACTTACTCCGCACCCCAAAGAACTGGAACGTTTAATGGGAACTTGGAACGATGGTTTTGATAAAATAGAGAAGATGAAAGCCTTTTGTAAAAAGTACCATGTAATACTTGTAGCTAAGGATGCCCGTACAATGGTAGTATATGGCAATGAGGTACATATAAACGCATCGGGCAATGCGGCACTGGCAACGGGTGGTAGCGGCGATACGCTTACAGGTATTATTACCGGATTACTGGCACAGGGTTACACTGCTGCCGATGCTGCGGTTTTTGGAGTATACCTGCACGGACTCACAGCAGATATTGCCCTGCCGCAAACCGGAATGCAGGCTTTCACTGCATCTATGATACCTGATTATATAGGAAAAGCCTATCATGAAATCGAATCAAATCATCCTTAATATTGAAAAGTTGATAAAAATCTTGTTTTTTAAATAAGGTTTAATGAATTTTGGGGCTTCAATTCAACGTATAAATGGAAACAATACATTATATAAGCAGCGACCTGCTTTCTATTGAAGTCGTAAACGAAATTATTACTCAGGGCAAAAAACTGGAGCTTAGCGAGGAAGCGAGGCTGAACATTGAAAAATGCCGAACGTACCTTGATGAAAAAATGAAATCGCACAGCGACCCTATTTATGGTATAAATACAGGATTTGGTTCGCTATATAATGTAAAAATATCTAACGAAAACCTGTCAAAACTACAGGAGAACCTTGTAAAATCACATGCTTGTGGTACAGGGGAGGAAGTACCGCAGGAAATCGTTAAGATTATGCTTCTGTTAAAAATACAGTCGTTAAGCTACGGGCATTCGGGCGTTCAGCTGGAAACCGTACAAAGGCTTATCGATTTTTACAATAACGATGTTTTACCGGTTGTTTACAATCAGGGATCTCTTGGAGCATCGGGCGACCTTGCTCCGTTGGCACATCTTTCATTACCGCTATTAGGTGAGGGAGAGGTAAATATGGACGGTTTCCGTCAGCCTGCTTCAAAAGTTTTGGAGAAAATGGGGTGGAAGCCTATAGTGCTTAAATCTAAAGAAGGTCTTGCGTTGTTAAACGGTACTCAGTTTATGAGTTCATACGGTGTGTATGTTCTGCTTAAATCAATTAAGTACTCTTACCTTGCCGATGTTATTGGTGCTATCTCCCTTGAAGGTTTTGACGGAAGAATAGAGCCGTTTAATGAGCTTATCCACATGGTGCGCCCTCATAAAGGACAAATTGTAACAGCACAACGTTTTAACCAGTTGCTTGAGGATAGTGAGATTATAGCACACCCTAAACAACACGTTCAGGATCCGTATTCGTTCCGTTGTATACCACAGGTACACGGTGCTACAAAAGACACTATTGATTATGTGAAAAAGGTATTCCGTACCGAAATCAACTCGGTTACCGATAATCCAAATATATTTATTGACAGCGACCAGATTATATCGGGAGGTAACTTCCACGGTCAGCCACTGGCATTAACGCTTGACTTTTTAGGTATAGCCCTGTCTGAACTGGGAAGTATTTCAGAAAGAAGAACGTATCAGTTAATATCAGGCCTGCGCGGGTTACCACCATTCCTTGTGGCAAATCCCGGGCTTAACTCGGGCTTTATGATTCCGCAGTACACTGCAGCAAGTATTGCCAGCCAGAACAAACAGTTATGTACGCCTGCAAGTGCCGATAGTATAGTATCGAGCAACGGGCAGGAAGACCATGTGAGTATGGGGGCTAATGCGGCTACAAAAGCACTTAGAATTATTGAAAACCTAGAGCGTATACTAGCCATAGAGCTTATGAATGCCTCTCAGGCTATTGAGTTTAGAAGACCGCTAAAATCAAGCGACTTTATAGAAATGTTCCTTAAATCATACAGGGAAGAAGTTCCGCTTGTGGAAGACGACAGAATACTGCATTATGATATTGAGAATACCATAGCCTTCTTAAATAACATGCAAATAGACGAAACTGTAGTAGATTAATATTAAAAAAGCCTCCTTAAAGGATGCTTTTTTAATACATACCATTTTATATGAAAATACCCACTTTTGGGTATTTTTTTTGTTTTTACCCACAAGATATTTGTATTCAGTAGTCTGTAAATACTTTAATCAGGTATAAAAAAACACTTTTAGGTGTTTTTACCCATTATTAAAAAACAGGTAATTCTACTCTAAAATTAAATAATCCTAAAAATTACCTTTGCATAGCCTATATATTTTTTAAATAAATCAAGTTTTAAGGTATATTTATTATTTAATAGAAAAATACCTGTTAAATAAGTTAATTAAATCTTAAATAAAATATAGAAAATACTTTATATTAGCATGTTGAAATAACAAGAGTAAAACCCAATAATTAATGCCTATGAAAAAAACTACCTCACTCCACTACCTGAACTGTCTTCTTTTATTTGATTATTAATTAATCTGTACGGTTCAATCTATTTAAAATATAATTAGCTATTGGCTTTTTGAGCTTTTTTGTCCGGGTGACAGGAAGGCATTTTGTTATTATAGCAAGTAAACAACCCAATTATTATTACATACCACCTATGATTAAAACCAGAAATTTATTATTCAAACTAACAATGCTGTTTGCCGTTTTACTTTTTAGTGAAATAGCTTATTCACAGTGTGCCAATTATGGTACAGCGCCTAATCAGGATTTTGACTGTGACGGTGTAATAAACAGCGACGACCTTGACGATGACAACGATGGTATTTTAGATACCGACGAATGTGACGTAACACTGGCAGCAACAACCTTTAACCTGTTTGCTCCGCCTAACTTCTTTCACCCTGACGAAATATGGAATATTGTAATATCGGGCGATGAGGGGACAACAATTACTTTTCTTGGTTCCACTTATGTTATTCCAGCTTCACAAACGCTTGTAATAAGTGTAACAGGTGCTCAGGTGCCAGATCTTTCCAATAACGTGGTCCAGTCGGGCAAAAGTCTTTTACTAGTTGCCGATATGCCGGTAACAATAATACACGAACTTACAGGTGCTAACACAAGCGACTCGTGGGTAGTACTTCCCGAAAAAATATGGGGCAACAGCTACAGGCTGTTTACGTATCACTATTCGGATAATGGACAAAAAGATCAATATGCCATGATTTACAGTGCTACCGATGCTAATAACGTACTGATAAAAGACAAAACCGGTGTTGTTCAAAAAAGCTTTACATTAAATGCGGGAGAAACCTATCTTCAAACAGGGGTAGACCTTAATATGACAGGGTGGACGGTTGAGTCTACCTATAATGTAGGAGTAATTGTTGGTGTTAAATGTGCCAATACTCCATATGGTGCCTGTGATAATATTGATGAGATGTTATTGCCTACAAACATGTTAGGTACTAAATTTTATATCTCAAACACTGCAAGTAATACTACTTATGTAATGGCCGATGCCGATAATACAACCGTTACACTTAACGGCAGTATTGTGACTACACTGGCAAATGCCGGAGATGTTTATTCTTTTAATGTTTCGGCTACAGATCTTAACGTGGTTGAAACCAGTAACATTGCTTCGGTATGGCAGTTAAGTCCTAATAATAACGATCCTGCATGGCAGTTGGTACTTGATGAGAGTAAAGCTGTAAACAGTTTTAACTTTTCTATACCAACCTCCATGACCACATCAAATGTACTGGCACTTATAGCACCTACAGCCAGTACCTCCCTTGTTTTATATAATGGTGCTCCTGTAACGGGATGGGTTCCATATCCTAGCTCACCCGGTACATCATATGCCGAGGTATCTGGTATAGCTGCGGGTACGGCAATCAATGTAACATCTACAACGGGTAATGTACCTATACTTTCTTCATATACAGGTATTGGTGATTATATAACGAACTCTACAGCACCTTCTATTGGTAACTATAGTGTAGATACAGGAGTACCAAATTTATTAGATTGTGCTGATAGTGATAACGACGGTTTCCCTGATTATGTTGATTTAGATAGTGATAATGACGGCTGTAGTGATGCTAACGAGGCTTATGGCCTGGCTGATGCCGATGGTAATGACGGAGATATGTACTATGGTGTAGGGCCTGTTGCCGTAAATGCCGATGGTACTGTTATAGGAGCCTCTTATGCAGGAACAAACAACAATGTTACTACTATAGGAACAGGAAGCACTATTGATACGCAACCTGTTGAGCAGTCGGTTGAGGTTAATGCTAACGTTGTATTTACTGTAGCGGCTTCAGGTGGTTCGGGAACAACAAACTACCAATGGCAGGAAAGTACTGATAATGGTACTACATGGACAGATATTACCGATGGCGGAATTTATAGTGACGCTACTACAAATACTCTTAACTTAACAGCTGTTACTGCTGCAATGGCAGATTATGACTATAGGGTGGTTATTACCCAGTCTAACTTTGTTTGTGGGTATGTGGTTTCAGATGCTGCTAATCTTTGTGTGGTATCGGCTGCTACGGCTGTGGCTGATTTTAGTGCCAATACCTGTAATGAAATTACGGTTACTGCAAACGTACCGGTTCTTGGTACGGGGCTTTGGACTATAGTATCGGGTACAGATGGTGTTTTAGGTACAGATACAGATGCCGAAACTTCTTTTACAGGTACACCGGGCGCCAGCTATGTTTTACGTTGGACGATTACTAATGGTACCTGTGTTTCTGAATTCGACCTTCCAGTTGATTTACCGGCTTCGCCAACAGTTTCTACAGTTAATCAAATTAATATTCTGTGTAACGGAGAAACAGATGGTAGTGCAACTGTAGCGGTTACCGGAGGTACTGCACCATATACGTATTTATGGAATGACGGTCAAACTACAGCTACGGCTACGGGTCTTGCTGCAGGCGATTATACTGTAATTGTAACAGATGCCAACGGATGTTCTGTAGTACAGGACTTCACTATTACAGATCCAGATGCTATAACAGCAACAGCAGGTACTACTCAGGTTGATGTACTTTGTAATGGTACAGCTACAGGTAGTGCTACTATAGATGCAACAGGTGGTACAGGTACTTATACTTATTTATGGAATGACGGTCAAACTACAGCAACTGCAACAGGTTTAACAGCAGGGAATTATTCAGTAGTTGTTACCGATGTTAACAATTGTACTTATACACATAACTTTACCATTGATGAGCCAGATGCTATAACAGCAACAGCAGCTACAACTCAGGTTGATGCACTTTGTAATGGAGCTGCCACTGGTAGTGCTATTATAGATGTTACAGGTGGTACAGGTACTTATACTTATTTATGGGATGATAGTAACGCACAAACTACAGCAACTGCAACAGGTTTAACAGCAGGGAATTATTCAGTAGTTGTTACCGATGCTAACAATTGTACTTATACACATAACTTTACTATTGATGAGCCAGATGCTATAACAGCAACAGCAGCTACAACTCAGGTTGATGTACTTTGTAATGGAGCTGCCACTGGTAGTGCTACTATAGATGTTACAGGTGGTACAGGTATTTATACTTATTTATGGGATGATAGTAACGCACAAACTACAGCAACTGCAACAGGTTTAACAGCAGGGAATTATTCAGTAGTTGTTACCGATGTTAACAATTGTACTTATACACATAACTTTACCATTGATGAGCCAGATGCTATAACAGCAACAGCGGGTACTACTCAGGTTGATGTACTTTGTAATGGAGCTGCTACAGGTAGTGCTACTATAGATGTAACAGGTGGTACAGGTGCTTATACTTATTTATGGAATACAGGAGATACTACTGCTACAATTAGCGGTTTAACAGCAGGGAATTATTCGGTAGTTGTTACCGATGCTAACAATTGTACTTATACACATAACTTTACCATTGATGAGCCAGATGCTATAACAGCTACAGCAGGTACTACACAGGTTGATGTTATATGTTATGGTGAAGCAACTGGTAGTGCTACTATTGATGTGACCGGTGGTACAGGTACTTATACTTACTTATGGAATACAGGAGATACTACTGCTACAATAAGTGGGTTAACAGCTGGTAACTACTCAGTAGATGTAACCGATGCTAACGGTTGTGTTTATACACATAGCTTTACAATTACAGAAGTTTATACTATAACAGCAACAGCTGCTACCACTCAGGTTGATGTATTGTGTAATGGTGCTGCTACAGGTAGTGCTACAATAGATGTTACAGGTGGTACAGGTGCTTATACTTATTTATGGAATACAAATGAAACTACTGCTACAATAAGTGGGTTAACAGTAGGAACTTATTCAGTAGTTGTTACAGACAGTGGTAGTGGTTGTAATTATACTCATACTTTTACCATTAACGAACCTACTGCTTTAGCAGTTACTTCTTCTTTCACAGATGTTTTATGTAATGGAGAAACTAACGGTACTGCTACCGTAGCTGTTACCGGAGGTATTACTCCTTATACTTATGTATGGGATAACGGACAAACTACTGCTACGGCTACAGGGCTTGCACCTGGTGATTATACCGTAACAGTTACCGATGCTAATGGTTGTTTAGTAGTGCAGAACTTTACAATAGATGAGCCCGATGCTCTTGCAGCTGCTACAGGATCTACCCAAAATGATGTATCGTGTAATGGCGGTGCTGATGGTGAAATTACTGTTGTAATGCAGGGGGGGGTTACTCCGTATTCTTATGCATGGAGTGACGGACAGACTACTGCTACAGCAACCGGACTTGCCGCAGGAAATTACACTGTTACTATTAGTGATGCTAATGGTTGTACTTTAACAGAGAATTTTATTATATCTCAGCCGGATGCATTAGCTCTTACTCCTAATACCGTTGTAAATGATGTGTTATGTAACGGCGGTGCGAGTGGGTTAATTACAGTTGACGTTCAGGGAGGTATAGCTCCATATAGTTACCTGTGGGATAATGGTCAAACTACAGCTACAGCTACAGGTCTTGTAGCAGGTACTTATACTGTTGATGTAACTGATGCTAACGGTTGTGTTTTAACAGAATCGTTTACAGTTAATGAGCCTACTGCTTTATCTACAACAGGTTCACAAACTAATGTGCTTTGTAACGGAGACGATAATGCTACAGCTTCGGTAATTGTATCGGGTGGTGTTACTCCTTATACTTACCTGTGGAGTAACGGTGAAACTGCCGATACTGTTACAGGGCTTGCTGCCGGAACTTATTTTGTAACGGTTACTGATGATAACGGTTGTATTATTATACAGAACTTTAATATTAGTGAACCGCCTGCATTGATTGAAGGTGCTGCAACTACACAAACAGATATTCTTTGTAACGGTGCTGCTACCGGAGAAATTAACTTAGTTGTTGAGGGTGGTGTAACACCATATACTTATTTGTGGAATGACGGACAAACAACAGCTTCATTAAGCGGACTTACAGCAGGAGTTTACACAGTTGATGTAGCCGATGCTAATGGTTGTATACTTAGTCTTGAGTTTGAAATTACCCAGCCTGATGCTCTTGTTGCAACAGATGCTACTACGCAGTCTAACGTTACTTGTAACGGTACGGCAACAGGAGAAGCTACTATTGATGTAGAAGGTGGTGTAATGCCATATACTTATGCCTGGAGTGACGGACAAACAACAGCTACTGCTACAGCTCTTGTAGCCGGTACATATACGGTTGATGTAACTGATGCTAACGGTTGTGTTTTCACACAGGAATTTGTTATTACTGAGCCGGATGTTTTAACACTTACCGCATCTCAGGTAGACGTACTTTGTAATGGTAACAATACAGGAGAGGCATCAGTAACGGTTTCAGGTGGAACAATGCCTTACGAATATTTATGGAGTGACGGACAAACTACTGCTACAGCAACCCAGCTCGTTGCCGGAGATTACAGTGTACTTGTAACCGATGCTAACGGATGTTCAATCACTCAGGATTTCACTATCACCGAGCCTGAACTACTTACCGTAACTATTGACAGCACTAACATTACCTGTTTTAATGCTGCAAACGGTACAGCTACAGCTATCGTAGCCGGTGGGGTATTACCTTACCAATATGCATGGAGTAACGGTGAGACTACCGATATGATTGAAAACCTTACTCCGGGAGCTTACACGGTAACCATTACCGATGCTAACGGATGTACGGCTACTGCAACAGTAATTATAACTCAGCCTTTACAGCTTACAGGTTTCATTGCACAAACCAATGTGTCATGTAACGGTGGTAGTAACGGTACGGCTACAGCCAATGCCAATGGCGGTACGGCTCCGTATACTTACCTTTGGAGTAACGGACTTACAACACAAACTATTTCAGGCCTTACAGCCGGAAGTTATAACGTAACCATTACCGATGTTAACGGTTGCCAGATCATTAAGGGATGTACTATCTCTCAGCCATCTCCACTTTTCATAACAGCGGGTCAAACCAATCCTACCTGTATAGGTGCTGCTTATGGTGAGGCAAACGTAACTGCTGTGGGTGGTGTTATGCCATATACTTACCTTTGGAGTAACGGTGCTACTACAGCAAACATTACAGGTCTTACAGCAGGTACTTACAGTGTATTTGTAACCGATGCCAATGGTTGTTCTAACTCGGCAAACGTAATTATACAGGGACTTCCTGCAGCGACATTTAACGCACAGCCTGTAGATGATTCTACTCCGTTTGACGGTGATGCTCACTTTACTGTAGATGTGGCTAATGCTTACAGCTACCAGTGGCAGGAAAGTAATGACGGCGGTACTACATGGTACAACCTTACAGATGGTGGTGTGAATCCTACTTATATTGGTGTAAATACCAATATGCTTTCTGTTGTACATGCTCCGCTAAGCCTTAACAACTACCAGTACAGAGTAGTAATTAATGAGGTGATAGGTTGTGGTGCTTCTTCACAGGCGGCAACCCTGTTAATCAGAAACAGATTATGGGCAGAGGCTGATGATTTTAGCGATGTTGAAATCCACGAAGGTACAGGTGGTGTGGCAGGAGATGTTACCTTAAA
>NZ_JAZGZU010000018.1:0-93268 GCF_036347315.1 Flavobacterium sp. C4GT6 | reverse complement strand
ACAGCCTGGTCATGATCATGCAGTACAAAGTCGGCCTGACCCGGTACTTCCTCACAGGCATGGAATTCAGCGGCCGGATTGGAAATTGTTGGTAATGCATTAATGATTAAATCAAAATCAAAAACGCTGTAACAACCCGTTACCGTGTTCTCTAATCGTACATAGATCGTCTCGGTAAACGGAGTGGTGTTCTGATACGTTGCCGGATTGGTAATAACGTTGGTTGCGCTATCGGCATCGGCAAAACTCATATAGTAACTCACCGCGTAATCTACGTTACCACCGGTGATTTCTGTGTCTTTTGTGGTTAAATCAAATTCCTCGATACCATCATTGGCATCCGGGTCGGTCTGGTCACACTGAACGTAGTTCGTGATTGGGGCTAAGATGGTGGGAAGGAGGTGAACAGATAATTGTATTTCCTCTATAGTATAACAATCGGTAGTTGTACCATCTTCCACTACTCTCATATAAATTGTCTGTCCACCTGCTACTGTATTAGCAAACAAAGGCTGTGACTGAGGGTTTGTATTAGCCTCGGCATCTGCCTGATTAAGGTGAATAGTAACTATATATCCTGTTTGATTATTTAATGCCTCAGCAATAGCCGGAGCCAAGTCAAATTCAGCAAAACCATCGTTAGTCGCATCATCACAAAGTTCAAGCGGAGTTACAGGCATAAGTACGGGAGCAGCATTAATAGTAAACGGCACTGTACTACTACCTGCTATTAAACAGTTCTCAATATCTTCTGCTACACTATAAGTAATATCGTAAGTACCTGGTGTACTGGCAAACAAATCTATCTCTCCTGTATCTGGATCTATAACTACTTCTACCGGAGCACTAAAAGTACCTCCTGTGGTAAAATCATTTCCTGTAGTTGGCGTAACCGTACCATCACTGGTACAAAGTGCTTCAGGAAGAGTAAAATCGGTAACGGGGTCCTGTCCCGGGTTCACAGTAACCACTAAAGGATAGGCAGGAGTTTGACATCCGGCATCTGACTCCTGTATTACATAATAGGTAACAGAGCCTACAACAGAAGTATCTGGTGTTGGGTTTGAATACTGTGTACCGTTAAGGTAATACAACATTGTGTACCCCGGCTCATCTACCGGAATATCTATAGGCACTGCCGTTTGTCCCTGACAGTAAGTAATATCTGTAACAACAGGATCTAAAGGGTATGGCCCTGTATAAGAAACCTCTATGGTACTTGTACAATATTCTGTAGTCCAGTCAAAGTAATAAATTCCCTGAACCGAAAACCCTGACACATCTACATTATTTGAAGTAGGGTCTGAAAATGTTACCGTTGAAGGGTTACTATCGTGAGCAGACCATGTACCTGTACCTGCTGCTTCTAAACTGGCTACAAGCTCGCCACAATCCATATAGAAAGGATTAGGCGAAATGATACCGTTATTAGCCGTAAAACTAATTGCGTCTAAAAAGTTACCAACACTCGCACCTCCCACACTGGAAACCGATTGTAATATAAAACGTGTTACAGTTTGCCCGGCAGGCACGGTGTAAGTACCTGTATTATAACTCCAGGCCGTATTTCCTGTAGATACAGTTGTTACCGGAGTATATGGACCTCCCGGAGGACCTGCTAATAACTGACAGGTATCGGTGCCCTGACGTCCGCGGTGTGCAAACCCGTAATTAAATACTGTTGACTGCGGAGTATCATAATCCTGATAAACTCCCGAAACAACATTGGCATTAAGCTCTATAAACTGGTCACCGCTATATGCCGGTACATTTTCATAGTTAGGCTGCTGCCAAAACTCCATCATTTGATCTGAAGCAGTAGTACGCCATCCCTGTACCACATTGTGGTTTACAAATGTTGGAAAATTAGACCATGTAAGGTTAGGAAGCTCAAAATCGTAGTTTACCGTGGTAATTAAACACTCTGTCTGGTTATTATTAGACGGTGGTGGTGGTGTAGTAACACAAACCAAAAAAGTATTGGTTAAACTGGGAGATGTGGTGTTAAAGTAAATTTTTACTTTATAAGTATCTCCAATGTTAAGCCCTGAGGCATTAAGTACGTTGTTTTGGCTACACGAAAGCATAGTCAGTCCTGTACAGTCTCCTTCATACAAAACAATCACCATAGACTGTGGTGTACCCGAAAAATTGGATAACGCAATGGTATGTGCTGTAGAAGTTGCCGTAAACTCATACCAAACATCGGCGCCGTTTTGGGTCGTACATGTTGCACCTAATGTAGAAGCCGTAGCCTGGGTAAAAGTGGCTGTGGTTCCTGAGACACAAATCTCGGTTGGGTTCACGGTTAAAGGTGTTGCTCCCGCACAATCATCATTGGCAGGGGGAAGCAACATTTCATTATTTGAAAGCGCATAGCCGAAATTACAGCCAAACACTAAAAATAATAAGGCATAAAAAATAAATTTAATTCTTCCCATTATGGTGGTATTTAACAAGCTAGTCAGTAAAAAGTTGCCCAAATTAACAAATATTCAGGCTTAATTACACAAAAAAATCGAATAAAATTAAACATCTTGCATTATATTCAAAATGATTGATGTATTATTATCATTAAAACAATTATAACAGCATTTACCCTAATATCACAATATGTTAAAAAAATAAGGCTGCATTACTGCAGCCTTACTCCTATATATTATTAATGCATATTACATGTATTAGTGGCTACCTCCTTCGGTAATTGCCTGCTCTACGGTAAAACCAAATCGCTGTGCTATCTGAGCCGAAACAGCATCAGCTGCATTTGACGTATAATCCATATCCCAAAAACCGTTTTCTCCTCCTGTAAGGCTTTCTAACATTCCGTTAACTTCCTCTCCCGTAAAATAAGGAGCATTTGTAGCAGGATTATTAGTAAAACGTAAACCGGCTATAAAACCATAAGCTTCAGAAAGTGCGTGGAATGACTTAATAGTAGCAAGCTCATCTGTAGATAACAGCTCCTTACCTTCATGTAAATAGTATACAGCTCTAACTGCACCTATAACCGAAAGATTTTGTTTAATTACCTGTATTTGCTCGTTACGGGTAGTATAGTCTTTATTAACTATAGCAGCTCTACCTTTAATGAAAGCATTTTTAATATTATCTGTAACACCTTCAAAATAAGGGTTACCGTTAACAGTATTCATATAGCTTTCCCAGTAATATTTCTTTACAGAACCATCGGTATTAGTAGTAGTATAACCAAACACATAACCATAAGCTTCGTCCCACTTATGCTCCATAGTAGTATAGTTTGCACCATCTTCAAGAGTACCTGCATCATTAGCAAGTTTTGTTTCATCAAGCACAGTAGTACTTAGGTAATTGTTTAGTGCCTGATCCATAAAACAAGCTCCCATTAAACCTTTTATGATAGCCTGATTGATTTCAAGTCCGCCCCCGTTTACCAGTCTTTTACCTGCATCTACCGAACCGGCAACACCCGGAGCACCTGTAGTTTCATATTGTGTTGCTACAGTACCCATCTCTACAAAAAGGGCATCAAAAGTAGTTTTGATTTCATTAGCTTCTACAGTATTAGCCGAAAAATAATCAGCCGAAGCAGCAGTTTTATTTCTTAATTGTTTACCAGAATTATTAAGCTCATCATCTGCAAAAGGGTTATTACTGTTTGAGAACATATCTACAACCTTTTGAGCATCAAAGTCAGGATATCCTGCCTGATTTTTAGAATAAGCATCAAACTCAGCAAGCATTTTTATTCTTTGCGTCTGTCCTGAAAAATTAACACTTGTCTCCCCGTTTCTTTCAAACTGATAAGTAGAAGGAACCTCATAAGAAAGATCATTAACACTATCATCATCACTTGAACATGAAACCAAAGAAGATACAGTAAACGTAGCCGCAGCTAAAATAGTAATAGCCTTAAAATTCATTTTAATGTGGATTAATTGTTGTTTTTGTG
This sequence comes from Flavobacterium sp. C4GT6, assembly GCF_036347315.1. Taxonomy (NCBI): domain Bacteria; kingdom Pseudomonadati; phylum Bacteroidota; class Flavobacteriia; order Flavobacteriales; family Flavobacteriaceae; genus Flavobacterium; species Flavobacterium sp. C4GT6. Next base: position 89,334 of record NZ_JAZGZU010000018.1, on the reverse strand, counting down.
GCTGCAAATATAAAACATACTAACACATAAAATAAAATTATTTATAGTAAATCTAAATAAATTTACTATCAAAAAGCCCCAAAACACTAGGCTAAAAAAAATAATTAACACATTGTTAACAACTTAAGTGAAATTAAATTTATTAATAAATATTTACTTATTAATTATTTATTAATTTTGTAATTAAATCCCCCCAAATAATGAAACATACTATTTTTACTTTCCTAGCTGGCTTAGTAGCCTTGCTGGGATGCTCCTGTGAACCACAGGACACCGACCAAATCACCACACAAAATGAACTTACTTATGTGAGCCAGTCTGTACCAACCCAACTAAAAGGGGGTTATTACTCACACACCAGTAAAAGTACTACCGGCAAAGAAGAAGTTGTTATTGAACTGACTGCCGACAGATTTTGGATTAAGGACATGTATGATCTGGACCTTAGCCAATACAAAGTATATGTAAACGGAACTTGCTGGACCATTATTTATCTTTCTAATACACAGGAGATAAGAATAAGTGACTACATTAAAGAGGAAAACTTTGTGCACATCACTTTATGGGAAAACGGACAGATTATTAACGATCTTGGCATTTATGACAAGGTAAAACAAAAGAACCACAGCCTTAACCGATAATCAGTACTTTGAGAAAGACTCCGCAATTGTGGAGTCTTTTTTATTTAATAACAATTTAATCACGTTAATAATTCAATAATTAACTCAAAAACAACTATCAATCAAATAATTATCTATATTTGTAGCTTAATCCCACACCCCCACGTTTTATGAAATCTTGTTTTGTAGTAATCCTTTTAGGGATAGTTTCTCTATTAGGAACCTCGTGTGAACCACAGGAGGTTAACCAGGAGCCCACCCAACTCAGCCCCTACCATAGTACCTACACAGTACCTACTCAACTACAAGGCGAATACACAAAACATACAGGAGCCCCTAAAACGGGCAAAGAGGAGGTTGAAATAACAATCACCCCTAACCATGTTTCGGTTAAAGGTTTGTATGACCTCGACCTGAACAGTTACACCATTTTCGTAAACAGCGACTGTTGGTTAATTATTTACCTGAGTGATTCATTTGAGATCAGGATAAGTGATTATATCAAAGAGCTCAACTTAATTGTTGTTACGCTATGGGAAAACGGAGTTCAAACTGCCGAGTTAGGCGTGTTTGACAAAACTACTGTTCAGTAAAAACATAAACCCCGGCAATTGCCGGGGTTTGTTTTTATAATTAAGATATATCATTCTAATAGTCAAAGAAATTAGATAACAATGCCAGACCAAACAAACAGCTAATATTCAGTAAATTACAAAAAAAGGATAAATCCCCTTTCTAGCCCCGGTAATAATCCCCTTAATTATTTAGACTTAACTCTACGTTAACAAAATATTCGTAGGTTTGCGAAACCAAACCAATTATTAACCCGCCCCCACTTAAAATAAAATTGTGTATGAAACAATTTTACCTTGTCATAGCCCTACTGTTGTGTTCATTCACATTATTGGCTACACCAAAAACCACGGACTTATTTGATATCGATCCGCCGGTAGTTATCGGAACCTCAACACTATGTGGCTCCGGAGATGTTACACTATCAGCCTCAGCTGTACCGGGTGCAGAAATTAACTGGTATGATGTTGAAACCGGGGGAATCCCTTTTGCAACCGGGGGAAGTTTTTCTGCCAACGGGCTTTCATCTACCACAACGTATTATGCGGAAGCCAGTCTTAACGGAGAAGTTTCAGACAGAACTGCATTTACCGTTACGGTAAGTGAACCACCTATAGTAAATAATATTAATTTCTCCAATAATCAATGTAGTGGACAAACAGTACAACTTACTCCAAACATAAGTAATGGTACAGCACCATTCACTTACTTTTGGAATTTTGGTGATGGTAATACATCTACCGATGCAATTCCTGAACATGCTTTTATAGCATTTGGATGCAACACCCAAACGTTTAATATTTCCTTAACTGTTACTGATGCTAATGGATGTACATCTGAAGTAATAACAGAAGAAATTATAATTTTGGAACAACCTGATATAAATTTCAATGACCAAAATGATCCTTTTGCGGCAGAGCCTTTTAATAACTGTACAGATGCTTCAATAACAGATCCTTCTTATACTATAGCAGTTGGAAATTCAACAATTAACACCTCGTGCATTACGAGCTACTCAATAGAATGGGGTGATGGCACTCCAGCAGAATCAAATGTGACATTCCCTATAGAACATACTTATAATGAACTTGGCTCATTTGCATTATTAATCACAGCACAAAGTACTAACGGATGCAACACAACTAAAACTTATTTAGTCCGCAACGTATCAAACCCTGCCGGAGGACTCTCCTCTCCCGGTTCAACTACAAATCTATGTGCTCCAACATTACCTTTAAATTTTGAAATTACCAACTGGCAGTCAAATTCACCAGGAACAACATATACTATTGATTTTGGTGACGACACACCACCTGTCACTCTTCAACATCCACTAAACAATACAAATACGAATCAACAAGTACCGCACATCTATACCTCTTCAAACTGTCCTGCATCTGAATTCATAGCAACATTAACCATAAGTAATGCCTGTGGCTCAACAGTTTCAACAATAAACGCAATAAAAATCAATAAAGCTCCTGATGCTAATTTTGAGGCACCTTCTACAGCATGTACAAATAGCGACATTACCTTTATTAACACCTCAGATTCAGGATTTAATTCAGGTTGTACAACCGGAGTAATTTACACATGGGATTTTGGAGATGGTTCAACACAAACTCAAGGCCCGTTAACAGCACCTACAGATATAATACATCAATATACCACTCCGGGAGAGTACACCGTAACTTTATCAACAGAAAATGGATGTGGTACCGATTCTATAAACAGAACTATTTGCATTGAGAGTCTGCTTGCCCCTGATTTTGACTTAAACACAAACGAGGGATGTGCACCATTGGCGATAGCAACAACAAATACAACAGACGAAAGCAACTCCTGTGATGTAATATACAACTGGAGCGTAACATTTGCAGCTGCCGAATGTGATACCAATACTACTCCCGAATGGGATTTTGCAAACGGTACAGATGCCGATTCAAAAGATGCTGCTTTCACATTTAACACCGCAGGTACATACACCATAAGGCTTATAGCTACTAATATTTGTGGTGCTGAACAGATTACTAAAACAGTAACGGTAAGAAAACCGCCTACGGTAACTATAGATCCTATAGATCCTTTATGTGGTGCTACCGAAGTAACCATTACACCTACCGTAACCATTACCGAATGTAATGGCGGAACACCAACCTATTTATGGGATTTTCCGGGAGGTACACCTTCAACCTCTACTGATGCTGAGCCTAGCGTAACCTATACCACATCGGGCACACATACTTTTACTGTTGCTATTACCAACGATTGTGGCACAGTATCTAACTCACAATCTATAATCATTGGTCCTGTTGTATTTGCCGAAGCAGGAGACAATGCAACTATTTGCGAAGGCGAATCAACAACTTTAGAAGGCATTGCCACAGGCGGATCGGGAATTGGATACACGTATAGTTGGACTCCTGCAACAGGACTTACCGATGCAACAACAGCAACACCCGAAGCAGCTCCAACAGCAACTACTACCTACATCCTAACCGTAACCGATTCTAACGGATGTACGGCAACAGACGAGGTTACCGTTTTTGTAAACCAAATAAATCAGGGGGCTATAGCCGCTACCCAAACTATTTGTAACGGAGGTGACCCTGCAATCCTTACAGAAACCACAGCCGCAACAGCTGAAGGAACAATCACTTACCAATGGGAAATATCAACCACCAGTAACATAACCGACTTTACTGATGTTGCAGGGGCTACAGATGCGACTTACGACCCTCCGGCTACCGCACAAAACACCTGGTACAGAAGAAGGGTTACAAGTACCCTAAACGGCGTAGAATGTAGCGCTACTACCAACTTTATAGCCATTACTGTTAACGATGTTTATGAAGGTGTTATTGAAGAAAATCAAACCATATGTACAGGAGGTATTCCAAATACCATTACTACTTCTACATCGGCATCGGGCGCAGGGACATTAACCTATCAGTGGCAAAGCTCAACAGATGATATAACCTATACTGATATTGCAGGGGCAACTGCCGAGACTTACACTCCAGAAACACTTACAGCCACAACTTACTACAGGCGTATTGTTACGAGTACTTTTAACGGTGTTGCATGCCAGGCTACCAGTAACACTATAACCATAACTGTATCGCCAGATCCTGTAATTGACAGTGATCCAGTACTAACTCAGTCACTTTGTCAAAATGCTCTGGCTACAACTCTTGAAGTTACTGCGTCGGGAGGTGTAGGATCATTTACCTATCAATGGTACAGTAATACTGCTAACGATAACACTTCGGGGACACCCGTAACAGGAGCAACAGCTTCAACATTTACTCCACCTACAGACGTTGCGGGCATGGTATACTACTACTGCGTAGTATCGCAAACCGGACTGGGATGTAGTGTTACTTCTCAAACTGCCGGGGTAAATATTATAGCCGCTCCGGTTTTTAGTGAACAACCTCTTCCAAGCGATGTATGTGTAGGCGGTACTCCAAATACACTTTCTGTAACCTATACTAACGGTACAGGAACACCGTCTTATCAGTGGTATTCCAACACTGTTAATGACAACACAACAGGAACCGAAATTGCAGGAGCTACAAGCTCTACCTATTCACCTCCAACCGCAACAGAAGGCACAACTTATTACTACTGTATTATAACCTTCCCTGTAGGCGGGTGTTCTCTAATAACATCGGACACTGCCGAAGTAAATGTAAATGCTATACCTGTAATTATTGAGCAACCAACTGTAACGCAAAGTTTATGTGTGGACGGTACTGCTTCAGAGCTAAGTGTAGCTTATGATGGTGACGGAGGTAATACAACTTACCAATGGTACAGTAACACCACAGCTTCAAACTCCGGAGGAACATTAATTACAGGAGCGACTCAGGATACTTATACTCCTCCTGCTTTTACAGCCGAAGGAGCTTATTATTACTATGTAACTGTTGATTTTGAAAACAACGGATGTGGTAACCTTACCAGTGAAGTTGCCGAAGTTGTTGTAGTACCTGATCCGATAGTTACACAACAACCTATAACCACACAGTCGTTATGCCAAAGTCCGTTTGCAGAAGATATAACTGTAACCGCTACAGGCGGCGTAGGATTACTTTCGTACCAATGGTATAGCAACACAACAAACAACAATACAGGAGGTACTGAAATAGTAGGCGAAACAGCAGATACCTACTACCCTCCTGCCAATACCGTAGGTACAACTTATTACTATTGTATTATTACTGCAGAAGGATCGGGTTGTAGTGTGACAAGTCATACTGCAGAGGTTATTGTAAACCCTTCTCCCATTATAAGTACACAACCACAATCTGAAGATCTTTGTGCAGGGCAACCGATATCAGAACTTAATGTAGACTATACAAATGGTACAGGTACGCCAACCTATCAGTGGTACAGCAATACAGTAAACGATACAACCACAGGTACTCCTATTGTGGGAGCAACATCAGATACATATCAGCCTACAGATACCAACCCGGGAATTTTGTATTACTATTGTGAAATTACATTCCCGATAGAAGGCTGCTCGGTAATCTTATCAGAAGCTGCTGAAATATCAATCTATGCTCTACCATCGGTTAATGATATTAATACAGAAACCTGTAGTAACAAAACATTTACTGTTACCCCTGATGGTAATGGGAATAATGTTCCGGCAAATACTATGTACACCTGGACAGCTCCGGCAGGTACAGGCTTTACAGGCAGCAGTGCACAGGCTACTCCGCAACCTGAAATCAGTCAGACATTAATCAATACTACCAATACAGCAGTTACGGCTACCTACACAGTTACACCTGTTGTCAATAACTGTAATGGTGAAACATTCACGGTTACGGTTACCCTATACCCTGCTGCAACTGTTGAAGATGGCGAATTGCTTGTTTGTAGCGGAAGTGACTTTAGTTATGACCCTGCGGGCAATGCGACTATACTTCCGGCAGGAACAGTATACCAATGGGGTATTCCTGTAGTTACAGGCGGCATTACCGGAAGCACGTCAGGCAGCGACGCGTCACTGATTACAGGTACACTTACCAACCCTACGGCAACTAACCAGACAGCTACCTATACTGTTACACCTGTATCTCCTGACGGAAACTGTACAGGAGAACCTTTTGAAGTGGTGGTTACGGTTAGTCCGGAATTTAGTGTATCATCTGATATTTCAGACTATAACGGATTCCAGATAAGTACATCGGGAGCTACAGATGGTTGGATTAACCTTACCCCTACAGGTGGTTCGGGTACTTACACATACAGCTGGACTGGCCCTGACGGATTTACTGCCAACACCCAGAATATTGAAAACCTAGGAGAAGGCACCTATACCGTTATTATAAGCGATGGCTTATGTAACGACATAGAACTTACCATACAAATCAATGCACCGCTTCCGCTTACCATTAGCGAAGCCAATACAAGCCATGTGGATGTTAGTTGTTTTGGAGCCGCTACAGGTGTTATTGAGATAGAGATTACTCAGGTTTCCATTGCTCCTTTTGATTATGTACTGATGATTGAAGACGGTACCGTGATTGAAACGGTTGAAGATACTTTTGCTGAAAATTATGTTTTTGACAATTTACCTGCGGGCAACTATACCGTACAGGTTACCGATGCTAACGGTACTGTTAAAACACTTGAGGATATTATTATCACTCAGCCGGAATCGGGTGTTACAATTACTGAGGCTATAGTTACCGACTTTAACGGGTTTAGCATAAGTTGTTTTGGCTATCAGGATGCTGCTATAGATCTTACCGTTGAAGGCGGTTACCCCGGATATACTTACAGTTGGACAGGACCAAACGGATTTATTGCCGACACTCAGGATATTACCAACCTGCAACCGGGTACGTATACCGTAGTTATTAATGATACAACAGGAGCTTGTCCGCTAACGGAAAGCTATACCATAACAGAACCACAGCCTATAACTTATACTGGTACAGTTTCAAACTATAACGGTTATGGTGTGAGCTGTTTTGGTGGAAATAACGGTACTATAGACATACTCCCTACAGGTGGTACTTCTGATTATATTTTTACATGGACAGGTCCTAACGGATTTACCTCAACCGAGCAAAACCTTGCCGGGCTGGTTGCAGGCACGTATGAACTTACGCTAACCGACACCAACAACTGTACAGCACTTAGCAGTACTTACACTTTAACCGAACCGGAAGAGATTACTATCACCGAAACTCATATGAATGTAATTTGTTTTGGTGATGCCACAGGTGAAATTGATGTTACCGTAACCGGAGGCGTACCACTTCCTGCCGGAGATTATGAATACAGCTGGACAGGCCCTAACGGATTTACTTCTGCCAATGAAGACCCTATAGGTTTAACTGCGGGAGCTTACACGTTAACAGTAACCGATAATTCAGGTTGTAACGCCTCACTAACAGTTATAATAACTGAACAGCCTGAAATAATAATCATACCTACAACAACCCCTATTACCTGTTATGGCGCAGATAATGCTTCTATTTCACTAACCATATCAGGAGGTAATCCGCCTTATGTTGCCGAATGGAGTAACCTTGCTACAGGTACATTTCAGGATAATTTGGGTGCTGGTACTTATACCATTATCGTAACCGACGAAAGCAACTGTACTAAGAGTATTTCGGTAGTTATTGAAGAAGCTCCTGTATTTACAGTAAACCCTGAGTTTACTAACATATCCTGCCACGGAGCTAACGATGCTAGTATAGCACTTAACCTTATAGGAGGTATTGCCCCGGTAACACTTACATGGAGTGATGGTTCTACAGCAGGTACTACACGAAACAATTTAGGTGCGGGTACGTATACCGCTACTATTACCGATGGTACACCTTGTGAAATCATCAGGACGTTTACTATAGTTGAACCGGCCGCATTAATACTAGATGCCAATATTACGCACGCTACCGATTGTGATGATACCATGAGTGGTGCGATTGACCTGTTAGTAGCCGGAGGTACTCCTCCATATACCTACAACTGGTCTAACGGAGTTACGGCAGAAGACCTTACAAATATTACATCAGGCAACTACTTTGTAGAGGTAACAGATGCTAACGGTTGTTCTAATTCAGCTACCTACTCCATTACACGACCTGATCCAATTACGCTTACCGTATCAAACGATATTAATTTTAACTGTGATACTCATTTTGTAAGTCAGGTTAACGTAGCCCATGCAGAAGGAGGTATTCCTCCTTTCCAGTACTCATGGACTACGGGAGATGTTAGCGGACAGTTTGGTCAGTTTATGACCACCGACCAGAACGGCACTGTAATAGTTACTGCAACCGACTCTATGGGCTGTACCGCTACACAAACATTTGAGGTAGATACACAACAACTGGGTGAGGCTTTCTTCACGGCTGAATCATACGCTTATACCACTTATCAGATATATTCTATTATGGATCCGGTAAGTTTTACTAATGAGTCGACCGGAGATTATACAGAAGTGTCTTGGGATTTTGGAGACGGAAGCTTCTCTGATGAGATTGACCCTACCCATACCTATGTAAGAGAAGGCACCTATACCGTTACCCTTACCGTAGTATACCCTTATGGGTGTACAGATACTTACAGTATTATAATTAAAGTAACAAAAGGCTATGAGGTTATGATCCCGAATGCATTCACACCAAATGCCGATGGTGTTAACGATACATTTAGCGCTGTGTACAAAGGTTTCAAAAGTATTGAACTGAATGTTTATGACACCTGGGGTTCTCTTATCTACAGCGAAAAAGGCGAAGTGATAAGAGGCTGGAACGGTTATATTCAGGATATTCCGTCTGAAAACGGAAACTATTATTACCGTATTAATGCCGAAACATTTTACGGCCAGTTTGTAAATTTTGAAGGACCTTTTGCATTAATTAAGTAGAAATGAAAAGAATAGTAATAATTATAATCACAATATTAGCATTTAATACCTGTTGGGCTCAGGACCCTATTTTTACCCAGTATTTTATGGTACCGCAAACAGTAAACCCCGGCTTTACAGGCTTTATGGAAACTACTTCTATAGGTGTAATGCACAGAACCCAATGGCCGGATGCCTCACTGAAAATAAACAGCGATTATGCTTTTTTAAACACCTGGTCTGAAGAGATGAACAGTGGTTTTGGTGTAAACTTTTTAAGCCAGAGGGAATCGTTCACAAACTATCAGTTATCGCAGGTTAATGCATCCTATGCTTACAGGGTACAGATATCAGACTACTGGTACTTCCATCCTGCCCTTGAGGTAGGCTTCGGGACAAAATCATACGGTTTTCAAAACCTGGTATTGGAAGACCAGCTTAACCTTGGTACCGGTGTTATCGATGCTACCAGTATAGATCCGCTTGCACTCAATGAGAAAATAACCTTTTTTGATATTGGTGCCGGAGTATTGTTTAATAATGAGGAATGCTGGTTTGGCGCCTCGTTAAAACACCTTAACAAGCCAAACATATCATTTATGCAGGCTGGCAACTTACCTTTGGAGATGTTGTTCTCGCTTAATGCAGGCTACGAATTTAAGCTTTCTAACTTTACAAATACTTTCCTTCCATACAACTCTAAGTTATTGTTTACAGCCAATTATATGCAACAGGCTAAGTATAACAGGTTTGACCTAGGGGTCGGAATCATTTTTGAAAGGATATTTGTAGGTGCCATAGCCGCTACAAATCCGGCAAAAAACAATGGAAACAGTAACCTGTTAACCTCTGTTAATCCTTATTTCGGATTGAAATACGAACATTTTAAGGTTGGATATTCTTACGACATACTAACTAACAATATGGGACGAACCGGAGGGATACATGAATTCTCGCTGATTTATCAGTTTAATTGGGAAAAACAATGTCACGGTTGCCCTGACTATTACTAACATAAAAAAGTCCGTTTAGACGGGCTTTGTATTTTAAATGATTAGTATTTAATACGCTTAAGTAACAGCAACTATCTCCTGATTAGGTTGTAGTTTGATTAAAAATAAAAGAGGTAGGAAATTCCCACATCCTACCTCTCCAACCAAATAAGTTATAAACCAATACAATTGGTTAGTGCTAAACTGTATTAAAAGTAATCAGGAAAAAGAGATTTAGAAAACGGAAAACCATAAAAAAGGCAGGGAATCCCCTGCCTTTGCACCCAATTTAAAAAAGTTTACTTTATAGTTAATTATTAACTTTACTAAATCTACTGTATTAAAATTAATAATAGATATTTTATTTGAAAATTAATTAAATCTTAAGAATAAAATTATTGCTTCAACTTCAAATCAAAACAACTGAAAACCAATCCAGCCCCAACTGCCTGATAAGTTACCCTACTCTCCCCAAACACTAAACTGTCAAAACTGGCTTTAAACTCTAATGAAGGTATTAATTTGTATCCCAAAAACACTCCCCCGCTTAAAATAGAAATTTGGTTGGCTCCTCTTACCAATAGCCTTTCATAAAAAGCCTGACCTCCCTGCTTATATGTGACTGTAATACCACCATAAAATTTTGAGGTAACATTATAAGACAAGTGATTTTCAAGATAAAACAAAGCTTTTTGCGTCATTTTACCAAAACCACCTCTACTCGCTTCATCATTTGGAGTAAAAAACTGAATACCCGGGCAGGTTTCCAACCATAATATTTTTGAGGTATTATTATTTATTCTAATCTGCATTGGTAACCCAAATTCAAAAGCCATTCGATTAGAACCAATATTAATAAGGTTATCAGAGCTATAACTCGTCTTATCAGAATACCAAAACCTAAACAGACCATTCATATTAAACTTTTCCGGATTGGTCTCAAAAAAATCAGTTGAATTTTTAGCATCATTATTAATAATACCCATTTCAAAAGCAACATAACCATCTGCAAAACCTTTCTCCTGAGCATCAGGAATAGGAGTCTCTTTTAAGGTAACATTGAAAGAAGTCACCCTAGCAACCATAGCTGATACTTTTGCCCGCTTACCTCTTATCCCAAAAGTATGAGAAAGTGTAACGGGTATAACATTTGCTTCCGCTTTAATTACCGGTGTGTAATAATTACCAAAAACAAGTAAGTTTTGATCCATATTCATATACCTTACCTCTGCCTGCCACATTCCTGTAGGAGTAGGTAAATGTATACGCGCCTCGTCTGTTTGGGCTTGTAACTTTAAATTGGATAATAAGAAGAGAGTAAGAAGTAGTATTATTGTTCTCATGCAATGGTAAGGTTTATATTCAAATACATTTTTAAAACAAAAAGGCTTCACAAATATGTGAAGCCTTTTAAACTTAGTAGCGGGAACTGGACTCGAACCAGTGACCTTCGGGTTATGAGCCCGACGAGCTACCTACTGCTCTATCCCGCGCTGTTTCGGGTGCAAATATACAACATTATTATTGAAATACCTCAATCTATCTAATTTAATTATCATTATTGTTTGTCAAAGAATGAACTAATTAGGTTACCATTAATCACAACCTATTATATGCAAAGCAATACTATCCCATTCTTTATAGTAAACAATTATGAATCAGCTGTTTTAATTATACTATATTCTAACTATAATTATAAACAACAAATACAATTATAAAAACAGTTCGCAAATACTTAAACGTCTTCTCCTTCATAGCTTTGAATTTAAAACTCAAAAAAAAGGCTTCACATATGTGAAGCCTTTTTTACCTAGTAGCGGGAAGAATTAAAATATCTAACCAACTTTATGAAAATTATTAAAATGTTATCGCATTAGCAATCTAATAAATTATAGTGAAAATTTTTAATACTATAATATTTTACCTAAAATGGGTAGCTTTGTTCTAACTACTTTACTTGTAAATAATTCAGATACTGTCATAACTAAACTATATGGAACACTCAAAATACAAACCTTATGTATTGGTTTCGTTTGAAGAAACAGAGGATTACAATTATATTCTAGGAATCTTCCCAATTAATTCAATTGATTATGATGAAGATTATTACTACGAAATCCATATCAAAACTGAATACCCATATATAAGCAATATTAAAGAGTCAATAGGTAGTCATATTTATGTTGATTTAATATCAAGCACCCTTATGGAAATTTATACAGGAGAATTTTACGAAGAGTGTTTTAGCGATGGTTATTTTAAATACATTTCTTATGACTATAAGAAAACAGAAAAAGAAAATAAGATTAGTTGGAAAACTAAATTTCTTTATTTGAAATCTCAATTTAAAAAGCTGTTCGACTCTAAAATTAAGCCATATGAATTAACAAGAAGAAAGGTTCTTGAAAATTATCGAACTCTATCCTTCGAAGAAATGAAAAAGTTGAGTAAAGAAGAAAGAGACAAATTAAATAAAGGAAGTTTTTGGCAGATACTCTATCAACTATTTGAATACAATCCACCTTCGGATAGTTTTAATAAATTAATAGATCCTAACTATCAATATTATCCCCTAACAAAAAAAGATTGGAAAGTTGAATATTTAGAACTGGAGAAAAAATATGATAATTTAAAACTTATTGAGCCTGAAAATTATAAAGTCGTTAATTCACATATAATTAAATTATATAATAAAAGTTTTTATTGGATGTTAAACAATTTAAAATATAATCATAAAGAAATCGATGAAAATTTATTTATAGGTTTTTTTAATATAATTATGGAAAAATTGCACCATAAAGAAAATTAAAACAAACATCCTCCTATCTTGAGTATTTCAAGTGTAAACGCAAAGAATAAGTTTCAATTAAAATAAAAAGGCTTCACAAATGTGAAGCCTTTTACCTAGTAGCGGGAACTGGACTCGAACCAGTGACCTTCGGGTTATGAGCCCGACGAGCTACCTACTGCTCTATCCCGCGTTGTTTCGGGTGCAAATATACAACCATTATACAGAACTACAAGAAAAACACACAAAAATCTTTTTATTTCTTCTATTGCGCTGATATGACTACCTTTGCAGCATAACTTTTTTTATATGTCACATAAAGCAGGCTTTGTAAACATTATAGGGAACCCTAACGTAGGGAAATCTACCCTAATGAACGCCTTTGTAGGCGAACGCCTATCTATTATAACCTCTAAAGCACAAACTACCCGCCACCGTATACTGGGTATTGTGAACGGAGAAGAATTCCAGGTAGTATTTTCAGACACTCCCGGAATCATTAAACCCGCCTACGAACTGCAAACATCCATGATGGACTTTGTAAAATCGGCCTTTGAAGATGCCGATGTACTTATCTATATGGTTGAAGTAGGCGAAAAAGACCTTAAGGACGAAGCTTTCTTTAAGAGAATCATACATGCTAAAATTCCGATTTTACTATTACTTAATAAAATAGACAAGTCGTCTCAAGAGCAATTGGAAGAGCAGGTAACCCTTTGGAAAGAAAAAGTGCCTAATGCCGAAATCTATCCTATATCGGCACTGGAGAATTTCAACGTGAAAGAAGTATTCAACAGGATTATTGAGTTACTGCCAGATTCTCCTCCTTATTACCCTAAAGATGCACTTACCGACAAGCCTGAGCGTTTCTTTGTAAACGAAACCATACGCGAAAAAATCCTTTTAAATTATGATAAGGAAATTCCGTATTCGGTAGAAATTGAGACCGAGGAATTTTTTGAAGATGAAGACATCATCAGGATAAGAGCTGTCATCATGGTAGAGCGCGACACCCAAAAAGGTATCATTATAGGTAATAAAGGAGCAGCCATTAAAAAGGTAGGAATACAGGCAAGAGAAGAGCTGGAAAAATTCTTTGGCAAAAAAATCCATCTTGAAACCTTTGTAAAAGTGAACAAAAACTGGCGATCTAACCCATTCCAGCTTAAACGTTTCGGGTACAACCAAAAATAAAACAGCAAGTCAAAACACAGCAAAAAAACTAAGTTACAGGCTGTTTAGTAATTTAAGCAGTTTATATGTACTTTTGCAAAAAATTTAAAACAACGAAATGAACAATATCGTAGCCATAGTAGGTAGACCTAACGTAGGGAAATCTACTTTTTTTAACCGACTGATACAGCGCAGGGAAGCTATCGTAGATTCTGTTAGCGGGGTAACGCGTGACAGAAATTACGGAAAAAGCGAATGGAACGGAAAAGAGTTTTCTGTAATAGATACAGGAGGTTACATTAAAGGTTCTGACGATATTTTTGAAGGAGAAATACGTCGCCAGGTAGAACTTGCTATTGATGAGGCCGATGTTATTATATTTGTTGTAGATGTGGAAGACGGCATCACCCCTATGGATGATGAAGTCGCTAAACTTTTACGTAAGGTTACTAAACCGGTACTTCTTGCTGTGAACAAAGTAGACAACGCTATGCGTGTTGACGATGCTATTGAGTTTTACAACCTGGGACTTGGTGATTACTATACCATTGCAGGTATGAGCGGATCGGGTACAGGAGAACTTCTTGATGCTTTAACCGACCTTTTACCGGAACCTGAAGAAGTTGAAGAGGAAGAAGCATTACCACGCTTTGCTGTTGTAGGACGACCTAATGCAGGAAAATCATCTTTCATCAATGCACTTATTGGCGAAGACAGATATATAGTTACTGATATTGCCGGTACTACCCGCGATGCTATTGATACAAAATATAACCGTTTTGGTTTTGAATTTAACCTTGTAGACACAGCTGGTATACGCCGTAAAGCCAAGGTTAAGGAAGACCTTGAATTCTATTCGGTAATGCGTTCGGTAAGAGCTATTGAGCACAGTGACATTTGCATACTAATGATAGATGCTACACGTGGTTTTGAAGGTCAGGATCAGAGTATTTTCTGGCTGGCAGAAAAAAACCGCAAGGGTGTTGTAATCCTTGTGAACAAATGGGATCTTATTGAGAAAGATACTATGAGCACACGTGATTACGAGAAAAAAATACGCGAAGAGCTTCAGCCTTTTAATGACGTGCCAATTCTGTTTGTTTCTGCTTTAACAAAACAGCGTTTACTTAAAGCGCTTGAAACCGCCGTACAGGTATTTGAAAACAGAAAACAGCGTGTTGCCACCTCTAAGTTGAACGAGCTCATGCTTCCTATTATAGAGAACAATCCGCCACCGGCACTAAAAGGTAAATACATTAAAATTAAATACTGTATGCAGTTACCTACAGCAACACCGCAGTTCGTATTTTTCTGTAACCTTCCACAATATGTAAAGGAACCTTACAGACGTTTTATAGAGAACAAGTTAAGAGAGCATTATGACTTTTCGGGCGTGCCAATAGATGTCTACTTCCGTCAGAAATAAAGTTTTTCTTGCTTTTAACATACTAAAATCATTAATTAGCTGTTTAATAAGACATACCTTACTAACCAGCTAATTTTTTTTATCGCTATGAAAAAGAGTTCCTTACTCCTCTTTTTATTTTTAATGTTCTCAACATTTTGTTTTGCCCAAAGTATAACCCTTAAAGGAGTTGTTACTGATGACACTAACTATCCCTTGGAATCGGCAACGGTTTATTTAACCTCTGTAAAAGATTCAACGGTAGTAGACTACACAATTACTAAAAAGAATGGATCGTGGGAGATGAAAACCCGAAAAATTGATGATCCCGTTTACCTGAAAATTTCCTTTATAGGAATGGCCAGCTACACTAAGCGTTTTGAAATTCTTAAAGCAGACGATGATTTTGGCACCATTGTTCTTAAAGATAACGCTACCGAACTTAGTGAAGTAGTCATTAAAGGAGAAGTACCTCCTATCCGAATAAAATCGGACACGCTCGAATTTAATGCCTCATCCTTTAAAGTAAGGCCCGATGCCAATGTCCAGGAGCTTTTAAAACAATTACCCGGAGTGGAAATTGATGATGAAGGTAAAATAACCGTAAACGGAAAGGAAGTAAACCAGATATTAGTGAACGGTAAGCCATTTTTTGACAAGGATGGTAAAATAGCCCTTCAAAACCTGCCTTCAGAGATCATCAACAAAGTCCAGGTTACCGACACAAAAACCAAAGAAGAAGAACTTTCGGGTGAAAAAGCCAGTGGCAATAACGCCAGTATTAACCTTACTATAGATGAAGACAAAAACAAAGGTGTTTTTGGAAAAGCTATGGCAGGATATGGTAGTGACGACCGCTATGAAAGCAGCCTTCTCTTTAACTACTTTAAAGACAAGCAACGATTAAGCGTACTTGCTTCTTCAAATAATATTAATTCTACCGGCTTCTCCATGGATGAAATTTTCGACAATATGAGAGGCGGACGTAACAGTAATATATATTACAGCGGAAACGGAAGTTTTAATATTAACGGTATACAGTTTGGAGGCGGATCAGGTATAACAAAATCCAATATGGTAGGTGTTAGTTTTTCAGATACATGGTTTAAAAAGCTTGAGCCTAACATCAACTATTTTTATACCAGTGCCAATAATGAAAATGAAAACAGGACACGCATGGAGTTATTTTTACCGGAAGATGGCAGCGGTGTAGACAAAAAAAATATCACAAACTCATTTTCTAAAAGCGAAACCGATCAATATGCCCATAATGCAAACACAGAGTTTGAGTATAAAATAGACTCTACTTCAACAATTAACTATAGTCCTAAATTTACAAAAAACAATTCAAAAACCCGAAACATCTCATCCCAAAATACCTTTAATCAGGATGACATTTTAATCAATGAGAGTGATGGTACTACATTTTCAGAAACTGACACAGATAATTTTGAAAGCAATCTGGACTACCATAAAGCCTTTAGACATAAGGGTAGAGGTATAAGTCTATCGCTTTCTAATGAAAACAATAAGAGTGAAGGGGCTAACTACAATCAATCTGAAACTTATTTTTATGAAGATGGCAACACAACATCAGACATAAGAAACCAGGTTAGATACAACAGAAGAGCTGTTGACAATTACAGACTTAGGGCGAGATACTCTGAACCGGTAACCGATTCACTTAAACTGATAATTAGCGCTGAATACACAAGTAATCAGCAAATTGAAGACAGAGAAGGGTTTGACTTTGATAATGCAACAGGTGATTTCACTATAGCTAATGATGCATTAACAAATTACCTGTCTTCTAAAACTAATACAGTAACTCCTTCTACAGGAATTACTATTAACAAAAGCAAGTATTCCCTTAATTTTGAAGCAGGCACATCTGTTACTCAGTTCGACAATTTTTCGAGCTACATGGGTACTGATTACAGCCTAAACAAAACCTATATATACCCTACTGCAAACTTTTACGGTAACTATAAATTAAGCAAATCAAAATATTTGTACGCCAACTACAGTTATGACGTTTGGTTCCCTCAGGCAAGCCAGGTACTTCCGGTAGAAGATTTAAGTAATGCTCTTTACACTACCACTGGAAACCCTGACCTTGACCCTAATAAATACCATAATTTCTATTTATCCTTCGGTAATTATGATTACTCTACCAGGTCAGGATATAATATTTATGGTGGAGGTAATTTTACCACTAGTGATGTAGTTGACAATACAACCATAGCACCAAGCGGTAAAACCACAACTACTTACACCAACGTTTCGGGAGTATATAATTCATGGTTTGGCGCAAACGCTAATAAAACTTTCAAAAAAGACGAACATTCTTTTAGGGTAAATATTGGAGTAAACGGAGGCTTTGACAAAGGAAAGGGGTATACTAACGGAGAACAATATCAATCTGACACCTACCGCATTTCTCCAAAAGTAGGATTAAATTATGATTTTGGTGAATTATTAAATATATCACCATCATACAAATACACCTATCGTAAAGTAGACTACACTAATTTCAATATCGGCACACAGTCTAACTTTACACATGTTGTAAACCTGCAAACCACTAGCTACTGGCCTAAACATTTTGTTTTAGGAAATGACTTTGGGTACACCTATAACTCTCAGCTTTCAGATGGGTTTAAGAAAGACTTCTTTTTATGGAATGCAAGTTTAGGGTATAACTTTTACAACGACCAGTTATTATTTAAAGTAAAAGTATACGATATTTTAGACCAAAATCTGGGCACATCCAGAACCATATCATCAAACTCAATTTACGATCAGCAAAACACTGTCTTAAAACGTTATGTAATGTTCTCACTTACTTATAAGATTAAAAAGTTTGGCGGAAAAGAAACCAAGAGCAGAGGAAGCCGTTTTTGGATGTTCTAAATATATACATATAAAAAAAGAGGCTGCAATTTGCAGTCTCTTTTTTATGTATATAAATTCGGTTAAGTCATTCTTACCAGCTTCCACCGGCACCACCGCCACTAAAGCCGCCTCCGCCAAAGCCTCCGCCAAAACCGCCACCGGAACTTCCTCCAAAGCCGCTACCGCCACCGAAGCCGCCACCACGACCTAAGCTGCTCAATATTATTATATCGGCTAAGGTTGACCCTCCTGATCTGTTACCACGACCACCACCGCCACCGCCTCTGCGGGACAGTATGGAAATAATCACTATAAATAAAAATATAAAAAAGAAAACTAAACCGCCACCAACACCTTTTTCTCTTTTAGCCCCTCCTTTATATGTCCCTTTAAGTATTTCAATTATAGCATCAGTACCTTTATCAAGTCCTCTATAATAACTGCCTGCTTTAAATTCAGGAATAATTACACGTCTGGTCAATGTACCAACTACTCCGGCTGTAAGCTTATCTTCAACTCCATACCCTGGAGATATCCATATATTTCTTTCTTTTGCCGCCAGCAATATAAATACCCCATTATCTTCTTTCTCCTGCCCTACGCCCCATTCCTGAGCCCATTTGGGAGTTAAAAGACCTATATTCTCACCTTTAATAGTCTCTACAGTAACCACAACTATCTGGGTAGATGTAGTATCAGAGTATCGTACCAGTTTTTCTTCGAGCGCCCTCTTTTCAGAAGAGCTTAACAATCCTGCATAATCATAAACACTGGTTTGTTTATAGCCTTTAGGTTTAGGAGGTATTGTAAATTGCGCATATACTCCCTCAACAAGGAATAAACTTATAAGTAGTAGTAATAGAAATTTAATATTTTTCATTATCCTCTTGAAATTGTGTCAGGAAGCTCATTAATATCATCATCTTGATAAGGAAAATACTCTTTAAGCCTTACTCCTGCTTTTAAAATACCTTCTACCAAGCCTTCCTTATATCGTTTTTCTTTAAAATGGGAGATAACAACATCTTTGGTAGTATTCCAAAAATCTGCTTCTACAGCCTTATCAATACCCTCATCACCAATTATAGCAAAAGTATGATCACTAACCCCTACATAAAACAAAACTCCATTACGGGCTGCTGTAGTCTCCATACCTAATTGATAAAAAACCTCCTGAGCTCTTTCGAGTGGAGGTTTTTCTGAATGATTTTCGATATGTACTCTAATTTCTCCCGAAGTGTTTTTTTCGGCTTCCTTAATAGCATTCACTATTTGCTGCTCTTCGGCCGCATTTAAAAAATCTTCTGTTTCAGACATACATTTTATTTTATATCAAAATTAACTTCAGTTGGTGTTTCTGCACCTTCAACTGATTTAAAATATGGTTTTTCTTTATATTCCCCTAAGAATATTGAGTTAGGGAATTTTAAAACATAGTTGTTGTATGACTCAACACTCTCATTATATCTGGTACGTGCTGTCTGTATTGTATTTTCGGTAGAAGCAAGTTCATCCTGTAATTTAAGAAAGTTCTCATTACTCCTAAGTTGAGGATATGCTTCAACGGTAATATTTCCTAATAACGATCTAAATGATGACTGAACGTCATTTTGGGCTTTTGCATAGGCCGCAAGTTGCTCTGGCGTTGCGTTACTTGGATCTACCTGTACTGAATTAGCTCTCGATCTTGCTTCGGTAACAGCCGTAAAAGTACCTTTCTCAAAGTTTGCAGCGCCCTCTACAGTTTTAACAAGATTACCTATAAGATCATTTCTTCTCTGGTATGATGTTTCTACATTACCCCAATTCTTATCAACAGACTGTTTTTGAGCAATGGCACCATTTTTTATGCCCATTGTCCAAAAAAATCCTATACCTAGTATAACTACAATTACAATTACCGGAATTAACCACTTTTTCATTTATGTTTGTTTTTAAAGTTCGTTTTTAATGTTTAATAAACTTGTTTTGATAGCCTCTAATTTACGAATTATCTCAAACTTATCCAGAGTTTTTTTCTGTCCCTCCTTTAAGTGCACCTTAGCACCTTCAAGAGTAAACCCCCTCTCCTTTACCAAATGATATATAAGCTGTAGGTTTTTAACATCCTCAGGAGTAAACATCCTGTTGCCTTTGGCATTTTTCTTTGGTTTAAGGACATCAAATTCCTTATCCCAAAACCGTATAAGTGATGAGTTTACGTTAAAAGCAGTGGCGAGTTCGCCTATGCTGTAGTATCTTTTTTCAGGCAGATCTAAATGCATTAGTCAAGCGATTGGTTTTCCTGATTAGCTAATTTAGAAATTAAAACGTATTCTTTTGCAGAAATGTTTCCGTAATAGAAATTAATAGGGTTAATAACCTCTCCTCCTTTATGTACTTCATAGTGCAGGTGAGGTGCTTCAGACCTACCGGTACTACCTACAAAACCTATTACATCTCCCCTTTTCACCTTTTGTCCAACTTTTACATTGTATTTACTAAGGTGAGCATAAAGGGTTTCATAACCAAAACCATGCTTTATCACTATGTGATTACCGTAACCTGTAGCTTTACTATCGGCGCGCTGTACCACTCCGTCTCCCGTTGCATAGATGGGTGTTCCGGTTTTAGCCGAAAAGTCCATCCCCGCATGAAATTTCCTGATTTTGGTAAAAGGGTCACTCCTATATCCAAAACCTGAAGCCATGTGCCTCAAATCTTCATTCTTTACAGGCTGTATGGCAGGTATGGCAGCAAGTAACTGTTCTTTATCTTTTGCCAATTTTGCAATTTCATCAAGCGATTTAGACTGTACTGCAAGTTCTTTAAGCAGTACATTCAGCCTGTTTGTAGTATTAATTACAAGGTCAGAGTTATTATACCCTTCCAGTTCCTTATAACGGTTAACTCCTCCAAAACCGGCTTTGCGCTGTTCATCGGGTATTGCAGATGTATTAAAGTAAGCTCTGTACAAATCATTATCCCTGTCTTCAATAGCCTCAAGCGCAGCAGTAGCCTCTTCCATTTGCTTACTGATTATCTCATAGTTTACCTTAAGATTCTCTATCTCACGTGCCTGCAGCTTATCTTTAGGAGTTTCAAAAAACGGGGTATTTAAAAGCACCACAAAAGCCAAAAAACCAAAAAGTGCCGAAGACACTAAAAAAAGCGCCACAACACCAAGTCGTTTTCCCTTTTTGGGTTTAATTTTACGATAAGCCAGATTTTCTGTATCGTAATAATATTTTACCTTCGCCATGTTCTAATTTATTCTATTTTTGCACCTTAGATAAAAGGTTGTAAAATCGGGTATTTTGATAAACGAACAAATTTAGCAAATGTTACGGTTTTGCAGTGGTTTTTTTGAGCTAACTACACCTTTTTTAATTTTAATGAACATAAAACATTTTCATAAAGCATGAAATCTCAGGATATCAGGAAGCAGTTTTTAGATTTTTTTAAAGACAGAGGTCACTTAATCGTTCCTTCGGCACCTATTGTAACTAAAGACGACCCAACCCTTATGTTTAACAACTCGGGGATGGCACAGTTTAAGGAGTTCTTTTTAGGCAACGGTACGCCAAAAAGCAAAAGGATAGCCGATACCCAAAAATGTCTTCGTGTTTCAGGTAAACACAACGACCTTGAAGAGGTAGGCATTGACACTTACCACCATACCATGTTCGAAATGCTTGGTAACTGGAGCTTTGGCGATTACTTTAAAAAAGAAGCGATTCACTGGGCCTGGGAATTACTTACCATAGTTTACAAAATAGACAAAGACATACTTTATGTAACCGTTTTTGAAGGCAATAAGGAAGACAGCCTCCCAATGGACCAGGAGGCTTATGATATCTGGAAAGAACTTATCTCTGAAGACCGCATCCTTATGGGTAACAAAAAGGATAACTTCTGGGAAATGGGCGACCAGGGACCATGCGGACCATGTAGCGAGATACACGTAGACATCCGTTCTGCAGAGGAAAAAGCACAAAAAGCAGGTCGCGAACTTGTAAATGCCGATCATCCACAGGTTGTTGAGATATGGAATAACGTATTTATGGAGTTTAACCGTAAGGCCGACGGTTCGCTTGAAAAACTACCGGCACAACACGTGGATACAGGTATGGGCTTTGAGCGCCTTTGTATGGTTTTACAGGATGTACAGTCTAACTACGACACTGATGTATTTACTCCGCTTATCAACAATATAGAAAACCTTACAGGTAAAAAATACACAATAAAGGCTACTAACGATGAGGATGAAAAACTGAACATCGCCATCCGCGTTATTGCAGACCATGTTAGAGCTGTGGCTTTTGCCATTGCCGACGGTCAGCTGCCATCAAACAATGGTGCAGGTTATGTTATCAGGAGAATATTAAGAAGGGCTATCCGTTACGGATTTACTTTCCTTGATAAAAAAGAACCTTTCATTTTTGAACTGGTTGACACTTTAAGCAACCAGATGGGGGAATTTTTCCCTGAAATCAAATCACAAAAAACACTGGTTCAAAATGTAATTCGCGAAGAAGAAACTTCTTTCCTTAGAACATTAGACCAGGGATTACAGTTACTTGAAAACGTTATTGACTCTACCGAAGATAAAGTGGTTTCAGGACAAAAAGCTTTTGAACTGTATGACACATTTGGTTTCCCAATCGACTTAACAGCCCTTATCCTTAGAGAGAAAGGTTACAGTCTTGACGAAGCTGGTTTTGAAGCTGCAATGCAGGAACAAAAAGCCAGATCGAGAGCAGCATCGGAAGTTTCTACTGCCGACTGGACCATACTAACCGAAGGCAACACCGAAACTTTTGTAGGATACGATCAGTTAGAAAATGAGGTAAAAGTTACCCGTTACCGTAAAGTAGATTCTAAAAAAGACGGCACCATTTACCAAATAGTACTTAACAACACTCCGTTCTATCCTGAAGGTGGTGGTCAGGTAGGTGACAAAGGTAAACTGGTTTCGGCAAACGAAACTATTGAGGTGATTGACACTAAAAAAGAAAACAATCTTATATTACATATCACTAAAAAACTGCCTGAAAATATTAACAGTACATTTACTGCAAAGGTTGACGAGAAGCTACGTAATGATTCGGCAAGCAATCACTCTGCCACTCACCTGCTTCACCAGGCATTACGTTCTGTTTTAGGCACGCATGTAGAACAAAAAGGATCGTTAGTAAGTCCTAACTACCTGCGTTTTGACTTCTCCCACTTCTCAAAAGTAAGTAATGAGGAACTTAAACAGGTGGAAGACTTTGTAAACGCAAGAATACAGGAACATCTTCCGCTTATAGAAAGAAGAAGCATACCGTTCCAACAGGCTATTGACGAAGGAGCCGTGGCTTTATTCGGTGAGAAGTACGGAGATAATGTACGCGCCATTAAATTTGGCGAAAGCATGGAACTTTGCGGTGGTATACACGTTAAGAACACTGCCGATATATGGTATTTTAAAATTGTTAGCGAAAGTGCTGTAGCCGCTGGTATACGCCGCATTGAGGCTATTACTAACGAAGCGGTTAAAGAATACTTTGCCTCTCAGGAAAATGCGCTTAGCGAAATTAAAGCCGCTCTTAAAAATCCGCAGGATACACTTAAGGCTGTTGCTTCATTACAGGATGAGAATGCAAAACTTAAAAAACAGGTCGAAGCCCTACTTAAAGACAAAGCCAAAAATCTTAAAGGTGAGCTTGCTGCCGAACTACAGGAAATAAATGGTGTTAAATTCCTGGCAAAACAGGTAGATCTTGATGCTGCCGGAGCTAAAGACCTTATTTACGAACTGGGCAACCTTGGCAACAACCTGTTTATTGTACTTGCTACCGCACAGGACGACAAACCTATGTTAACCTGCTATATATCTAAGGAGCTTGTTGCAGATAAAGGTCTTAACGCCGGACAGGTAGTTCGTGAACTTGGAAAACACATACAGGGAGGCGGAGGCGGACAGCCGTTTTTTGCCACTGCCGGTGGTAAAAACGTAAACGGTATAAACGATGCCTTAGCTGCTGCTGCCGACTTTATAAAATAGTTTTTTATAATAAAATTATATTAAACGGTTTGTAACCTTAGTTTAGGATTACCGACCGTTTTTTTTATTTCTGTTTTTATTTTTTTTATATATTTACAATTAACCAACTAAACTAACAAACACCTTACTCATGAGAAATTTTCATTTTCTTTTAGTTACTGCATTACTTTTTTTGACCTCTTCATGCTCCGTAGACGATGGTGCGGGACCGGAAAACCCTGCACAAGAACCTGTATTGTATGAGCACCCTATGCCGAAAGACATAACAATAACATCTGCTGACGGAAGTATCAAATCCATGCATTTTGAATATGCCGACACCAACAGTTATAGTGGAAAAATCACAAAAATCACATATGAAGACGGCAGTTATGATGACTTTATTTATAATTATGATATCGGTTTGGTAGAATTAAACAGGGTGAAAAATGGTGAAACTATAGAATACACCCAGTTTGAGTATGATTCTTCTAATTTATTAAAAAAGAGACGATATGTGCTAAGGGAAGATGACGAACCATTGATGTACGTAACTACTTTCAGCCATAATACAAGTACTAAGACTCACATGAGACAACAATCAGAGAACGACCCGTTTTTTGAAGAACAAAGCATTTCTTTCCAAACTTACTTTAACCATTTTGTTTTCGTTGAAAACCTAAACAACAATACATCAAGTTCGTTTGAATATACTACCGAAACGTATTCTCCATATGTTTTTGTAACTAATCGTGAAAACCTACTATGGATATTTTTCTATATTACTGACAGAAACTGCACTATGGAAAGAAAATACATTGATGGTGTAAATGCAGGACAGGACAGGTATGACTACATTTATAATGAAGAAAAATTCCCTGTAGAAGTAAAAAAATACAACAACGCATCAAACGAGTTACTGGAAACCACAACTTATAGTTACTATAACCTGTAACGCAGATAAAAAATGTATTACTATTTTTGCCATATAAAAGCAACTATAGTATTATGCAATTCAGAACCCAAATACCTGTCCCAAAAAGTAACTCACCTATTAGTTATGATTCTGAGATAGTATCTTTGGGTTCTTGCTTTGCAGTTAATATGGGAGAGAAATTTAATTATTTTAAATTCCAAAACACGATAAACCCTTTCGGGATATTGTTTCATCCTGTCGCCTTAAGCAAGTTTATAAACTACACTCTTAACGAAAAGGAATTCACCGAAACAGATATTTTTTTCCACAATGAACGCTGGCATTGTTTTGACGCACACTCAGACTTTAGTAGCAACAGTAAAGAAGCTTTACTGGAAAACCTTAATCAAACAGTTAAAAACGGCTCACAAAAGCTTAAAACAGCTTCTCATCTTATTTTAACACTGGGCACGGCATGGGTTTACCGCTTAAACAAAAGCAACTCACTTGTTGCTAATTGCCATAAAGTACCTCAAAAGGAATTTAGTAAAGAGTTACTATCTGTTTCAGCGATAAAAGAAGCTTTATCAAATATCATTGAGAATATCACTAAAGTAAATCCTGCTATCAGTATCACTTTTACCATTTCACCGGTAAGACATATTAAAGATGGTTTTACTGAAAACCAATGGAGTAAAGCGAACCTCATCACCGCTGTTCATGAAATAATAAAGGAAAACAGTAATAACATCAGTTACTTCCCGTCGTATGAAATTATGATGGACGAGTTAAGAGATTATCGTTTTTATGCCGAAGACATGATACACCCTAACCAAATAGCCATTGATTATATTTGGGAACGTTTTTGTGAGAGCAACATTACTGAAGAGACTTTTAAAACCATGAAAGAGGCCGACGCCATACAAAAAGGACTTCAACACAGATCCTTTAACCCGGAGTCAGATCAGCACAAAGCCTTCTTAGCAAAGCTTGAACAGAAAATCATAGCTTTACAGAAAAAGCACCCGCATATTGTATTCCAATAAAAAAGGGCGCTTAAAGCACCCTTTTTGGTATTAGGAAATTTTTTCTTTTTCAAATATAAGTTCGAGTCCGCCATCAACTAAGTGAGCTACCTCAGGTCGTTTTTTCTTTACCTCATCAAGATGAAGCATTACCTTATTAAGCAATTCTTCCTGTTTGTTTTTATGTAAAAGTTCGGCTATCTCAACAGATAACAACCAATCGTTAGGATGACTCTCTTTCACTTTGGTAAATATAGCTTCAACATTACCTGTAGCACCACCTCTTATGTCTCTAACATTTTGATACAAACCTTCCAGCTCCTGTCTCTCTGGCGATTTTTTTGCTTTTATGGTTTGGCTTGAAGGCACATGTGTAATAAGATCGAAACTGTTCACATCGGCAGGACCAGAGAAAGCAGAAACCACCTTCTTACCTACCGCCATATCATAAGTACCCCATTCCGGCTGGAACAACACAGTATCACCATGAGTAACAGTACAGTCTTTAAAGCTTATCAGGATTATTTTCCCCTGTATGTTTCTGGTTCCGGTTATAATCTCACCGCTTACAGTTACATCTCCTTCAAATTCAAGAGTAACTCTTTCGCCTTCATACACACCATATGCTTTTAAGTCACGCGGACTCATATCTTCAATCGCTAGGTTAATTCCTTTAAGTTTACCTACAGGACTACCAAAACCTTCGGCATGGTAAGATTTACCGTGACCTACCAGTTCTTTTTCCCTGTAAGCAAGCGCTGTACCACCGGTACATTGCAGGTAAATTGGTTTACCTTCGTTCTCTATAACATTAGAGAAAACTCCTGAAATCTGTACTCCTGTACTAAGTTCAACAGTACCTAAGGCGTTAGAATTAATCAGTTTCTGAACTCCCGAAAGTCCTCCGGTACGTAAAGCCATTTTATTAGCAAACTCCTCAAGCACTAAACTCAAATGAGCAAAATCAGGCGTTACAAAAAGTTGCGGCTGCGGTTTTGTAATATCAAAACTCTGGTAAGCAGCATTAATATCGTATGGTAATTTGGTAACATTATCAGTCATACACCAGGCACTTTCACCAATAGACGAAAGCAATCCTGCACCATATATTTTAGGGTCTTCAACCGTACCTATAAGTCCGTACTCCACTGTCCACCAGTGTAGGTTACGTATAAGTGCCATTTCACTAAGCTCACCTAAATCGTTTTGAAGTTCGTCTACCCTTTTCCCGGCAGCTTCAATTTCATCCTGCGGAGTACCCTCAGCCTCTTTCAAAATGGAAAGCAACCTTATAGCCTCATAAATCTCGTAGTCCCTAGCTGATGAAATAGCCTTACAGCCAATTTCACCAAACCTTCTAAGGTACTCGGCATATTCCGGGTTTGCAATAATAGGCGCATGCCCTGCCCCTTCATGAATAATATCGGGAGCCGGGGTATATTCTATATGTTCAAGCTGACGGATATCTGAAGCTATAACAAGTACGTTATACGCCTGAAACTCCATAAAGGCATTAGGCGGAATAAAACCATCTACCGCTACGGCAGCCCATCCTATTTCCTTTAGTATCCTGTTCATACCATACATACTTGGTATGCTGTCTACCTCAATACCTGTTTTTTTAAGACCATCCAAATAAGAACTGTGAGCTACTTTACTAAGATAATCCACATTTTTACGCATAACATAGCGCCAAACTGCCTGGTTTATGGGAGTATACTCTTCATAATCCTGTGGTTTAATAAACTGTTTCAGGTGCTTAGGCAACCTGTCTATCAACGGATTACTTTCAATAGTAGCATTCATAATATTGTAGTCTTAGTAATTGAGGTAAAATTACGAAATTCTCAATTAATTTCTATCATATAAAAAAAATCAATTGTTAATGTCTGAAAATTAAACTCAATTTTAAATAAATTCGAATAAAAACGAAACTTTAACATTCTACAATTACAATAAAGCCTTGTATTTTCAGTTTTATTTTTACTTTTACGAACCTTAAACATTAATTAATTTTTAAATTTTCATTATGAAAAAACTTTTTTGCTTTTTAGCTATTGCAGCTACAGCAGCTTTTACATCGTGTAGTAGCGATGACGATTCAGGAAACAACGATAACGGTGGCGGTGGCGACGTAGTAACGGGAATTACCCTTACTTCAAGTTCATCTACTGTTACTTTAGGTAGTGCTTTTACTTTTACAGTAAAAAACAACCTGAACGAAGATGTAACTGCAGCTTCAACTATCTATGTAGACGATACAGCTCTTGAAGGTAACACTTACATTGCTGCTGCTGCTGGTACTTACACTGTACACGCTACTAACGGTGACTTTACAAGTGCAGATGTAACTGTAACTGTAACTGAAGAAACTGCTACTGTTCTTACAATCACTGTTTCTAACGACTATTTCGTAGTTGGCGGTGAGGTTAGCTTTACAGCTGCTACTGATCTATCTGACGATGTAACTGGAGATGCTACTTTCTATGTAAACGGTAACGCTATTGAAGGAAGTACTTTCACAGCTACTGAAGCAGGTGAGTATGAAGTTTATGCCACTTTAGGAGATCTAACTAGCGTAACTGCTACTTTCACTGCTGCTGAAGAAGCTACTGAAGCTAGTGATTCTTTCATCGTTGACGGTCTTAACTACGAAACTCCATTCTTCCTAATAGGTGGTAGCAACGGTGTTTTCTACTATGAAGAAACACCTGAAGAGTACTTCACAAGATGGAACTTTACTTTCCTTGACCAACAAGGTGAAGGAGAAAATGCTACATACCCAAATCTTGTTGACATCACATTTGACATCGATATCGAGCCATCTTCATATGACGAAGAAAACAATCCATTATTCACAATAGCATATCCTACAGTTGGTGAGTACACTTGGACAGGTGAAGACATCGTAAACTTTAACGTTGTTTACAATAACAACAGCTTATTAGATGAAAACACTACAGCTGCTGACATTACAGAAGTTACTTTAAACATCACTGCAATATCGATAGCTGAAACTGAAGGTGAAGCTTCTACAGTTGAAGCTAACTACACTATCACTTTAGCAAACGGTACAGTTGTAACAGGTGAATTTAGTGGTGAAATTTCTGGTTCTTATGACAACTCACAACAAGGTAGAGGTGTTAACACTAGAAACGTTCCTTTTGTAAAAGGTACACCTACACTACGTAAATTATAATAATATAATTTCAATAAATAAAAGCCGCTCAATGAGCGGCTTTTTTTTATATATGTATTTAACGCATATGTTAAAATCAAAATGTGATTAGGTTTTAAAATGTTAAAAAAATAAATTTACACAACCTAAATCAAAAAAACCTTACCTAAAATGAAAAGACCAACCAAAACCTTTTCACATACTATAATCCCATATAGTACATTTTCTTTCCCAAACATTTTATCTGCTATACATTTCCATACTTAGACACAGTAAGGCATATAAACCTGATAGTAATACTCATTCTTATTAGCCAATATATTAAAAGCGCTCTTTAGCTAAAGAAAGCGCTTGGCATTCTATTACCCGTACAAATCAAAACCAAATATTAACATTAAATTTTTACAAAATGAAAAAATCATTTCTTTTAGCTTTTGGACTACTATCAATGGGAGCATTTGCTCAAAACACCTTTCCATCATCAGGCGATGTAGGAATAGGAACATCTTCTCCAATAGTTGACCTGGAAGTCCTGGATGCAAGCTTGCTACTTCCAATTGGAAATTCCAATTACAACTATGCATATTTTGGTAATCGTATAACAAGTCGTAATACAACATCAGCCTCAGGACTGCTAATTAAAAAAAAGAGTACTCTCAATACTTTCCCTGACCCTACTACAACATCAATGATATTACAAACCGTAGGAGGCAACTTTGACGCAGCAACAAACACCTATACCCTAAGCTCCTATTTAGAATTTAATGCTAAACAAACTGCAAACATGTCGAGAGCAGCTGTTACGTTTGGATATCAGGATAATGAATTAATGAGACTCAGTCGTGACGGTAAAGTAAGAATAAGCTCTACTGATATTGCCACACCTGCCGGCTACAGACTATATGTTGAAGACGGTATACTTACTGAAAAAGTTAGAGTAGCTGTAGAAGGAACTGCCGACTGGGCTGATTATGTATTTGCAGACAATTACAACCTTATGCCACTTAATGAAGTAGAGGCTTTCACTAAAGAAAACAAACACTTACCTAATGTACCATCGGCTGAAGATGTAGTAAATCAAGGTTTAGACGTTGCACAAATGGATGCTAAGCTACTCGAAAAAATTGAAGAGCTTACACTTTACCTAATTGAGCAAAACAAACAGATTGAAGAACTTAAAGCCGAAATCAAAGAGCTTAAGGAGCAGGATAAAGAGTAATATAAGTTTAACATAAAAACAGTAAACATGAAAAACTTATATATATACACTCTGCTAACACTTTTGTGTTGCTTAAGTGGTTTTTCCCAAACAGAGGATTATATAAAAACCGAAAAGGAAAGAATTAAAAAAGCTCAGGAAATTGAACATAAAATTGAGAGCTTTATATACCAAAACCTTCAGAAGTTTTCATTAACCCCAGAAAAGGAAGAACAGGTAAAAAATTCAGTTATTGAAGAAAGTAAAGAACACGGACATGAAGTGTTTGACGGTACTATCGAATCTGCCATTTTAGAGATTAAAAAGGATGAATTAAGAAAACTTTACCTGAAAGAAAATCCTGAAGCTAAAATCACCTTAAAAGCAACACCTGTACCGCTTTCTGTTCCTGCCGATTGTATTAACGGAGACTTTGAAGACGGTATTGCAGGATACACCTTTACCAGATGGAGACCAACAGTGAATTTTAATATTGTAGACTGTAACGTAGACACATCAGGCCCTGAATATGATCCCTTTACCCCTACAGGAACCAATAATTTTACTCAGGAAGGCGCTACACTTGTGACCCCAGGTTTTGACCCTACTCTTGCATCTCATGGCATCCAAATGCCTACCGTAAACAATGGTAACTTTGCTCTTAAACTAAATAGAAGTTCCGGTTCAAGAGATATAACTACCGCTTCAAGACAAATTATACCTTCAGACAACATTGTAGCGTTCTCGTTTTCCCTGATTATAGGCAATCCACATCCTACCACACCAGACGTGCAACCTTTCTTTACTGCCCGTATTTATAACGGAAACGGAGACATTATAAGTAACAATCCTATTTGCATTAAAGCCGATGCCAATAATAGCATTTTTGAGCCACAGGTTGGTTCAGGTCAGGCAGCAATATTATATACCGGTTGGATATGCGACAGGCTTACCATACCAAGTGAATATGTGGGTCAGCCATTACGCCTTGAATTTGTAATGACTGACTGTGGACTTGGCGCCCATTTTGGAACTGTTTATCTTGACGATATTTGTGGTACCACCTGCGACAATCCACCTTTTGGATCTATACAGCTAAACGATCAGGGATATAACTGCCCTACTGATCCTTTTGATGTATGTGGTACACTTACAGACCCCGAAGGCTCTGTACTTAGCTCAGTTGTATTAAATATACTTGATGAAAACGGAAGTATTTTTACCAGCGTTACTAACCCTACAATGAATGGCAGTGCATTTTGTTTTGAAGTTGATCCTGCGGTATTCAATAATACAGGGGAATATACTTTCCAGGTAATCGCCACCTACACAATAGTAACTTTTGTTTATACACTTTCGGCAACGGGAGCAACAGAAGCAACAGATTTAAGCTTCTCTAACGGAGCTAACATCCTCAACTCTTATGTAATTGAAGGCCAGTTATACTGGACAGACTCCGATGTTAGTTATGACTTAGAGTTTGTAGGAGACCCTACATGCTGCCCAGACGTTACTCATACCAACCCAAGAACAAATTATTTTGCAACTACTGTAGAGGAAAATAACATCAACCTTTACTACGTAGCTTATATGCTGAATTACGAATGTTTTAGATGGCGTATTAGAACAAGTTGCGGGAACTGGTCTGAATGGTGTTGTTTAACGACATCACAGGGTAACGACTTCCCTCCGGAAGCTGACTGGGGTAACCCTTATGAACCTGCCTGTTATGACGAAAATACAAACCTATGCGAGCAGTATTTATATGAAGATGAAAATGTACCGGCTGACGAGACATCATTTGAACAACGTGAAATTAGTATTACTGCTGTAAATACTATCAACGCCAATAATGGTAGAGCGATTTACAAAGCAGGTCATTTTGTAGAATTACTACCTGATTTCCATGCTGAATACGGAAGTTTCCTTATTGCAGAAATTGAAGAATGTGTACCACAAACAATATTCAACAATATCGCACTTAAATCTCTCGACGGAGGATTACAGGAAATTGCCCTTGTACAGCAAAGCTTACAGCCTGAAAATGGGTTTAAGGTATACCCTAATCCAACCAATGGTAGTATAACTGTACAGTTTGAAGAGGATGTAAATGAGTTTATCCTGTATGACGTTACCGGAAAACAATTAATGAATATTTCAAACACTTCAGAAAATGAAGCAGAAATTGATCTTTCCAATCTTGCACCGGGAGTTTACTTCCTAACTGCAGACGGAGCACCTATTCAAAAAATTGTAAAGAACTAATTTACCTTACACCATAAAACTAAAAAGCCGCTCAATGAGCGGCTTTTTTTATTTCTTATTGTCTTTTTGTGGCGGGAACTGAGCAAGTATATTAGAAACAAATTCTTTTATACGTTCCTCCTTCTTATCTCGGTCCAGTGTTAAAACTCCGGTACCTACCCCCTGCCACACTAAATCTTTTTTCCTGGTATCTATAAGGTCTATATACAACGTACCTTCGGTTGATGTGCTAACAGTGGTATAGTTACCTCCCCAGCCCCAGGGATAACCGTAATAGCCTCCCCAGCCCCAGCCTCCATAAAACTGGTTTACATTGACTTCTTTACGGGCTTTGGTAAAAAAGTTCACCATAAAATCAGGATTTTCACTTTTAGTAAATCCTTTTTTGGCAAACTCTTCATCAATGGCACGAAGAATCCTTTTCTTGTCAAGGTCAGATATATCAGCCTTATCTATACCCGGCTGAAAATAAGCATACGTCCTGTAAGTATTAAATTCGACAGCATCATCATAATCAGCAGCTACTTTAATAGAATTACAGGAACCTGCAAGGACCAAAACAAATAGTAACGATAGCAATTTTATTGTTTTCATAATCCAAAGAGTTAATAGTTCTTATTAATATACAAACTAATAACCTGCTCTTTGTGATTATTAGCCCAACAATGCGTCGTCTACCATATTAGGCATAGTCACTTTTAAAAGTGGCTGCACTTCCATTGCTCGTTTTATAGCAAAAACAGCCCCTTCGTTTCTCGCCCATCCTCTTCTTGCGATACCATTATTCACATCCCAGAAAAGCATTGATTCTAAACGTCTTGACGCATCTTTAGAACCATCAAGAACCATACCAAATCCGCCATTCATAACCTCTCCCCAGCCTACGCCTCCACCGTTGTGGATGCTTACCCAGGTAGCTCCCCTAAAGCTGTCGCCTATCACATTGTGGATAGCCATATCAGCAGTAAAGCGGGAACCGTCATAAATATTGGAAGTTTCACGGTAAGGAGAATCAGTACCAGATACATCGTGGTGGTCACGTCCTAAAACAACATAACCTATCTCTCCCTTAGCGATTGCCTGGTTAAAAGCTTCGGCAATTTTAATTCTTCCTTCTGCATCTGCATAAAGAATACGTGCCTGAGACCCCACTACAAGTTTGTTTTCCTGAGCTCCTTTAATCCATTTTATATTATCCTGCATCTGCTGTTTAATTTCAGTAGGTGCCGTTTTAGACATCTCCTCTAGTATATTTAACGCAATAGCATCGGTCTTGGCAAGATCTTCAGGTTTTCCTGAAGCACATACCCAACGGAACGGACCAAATCCATAATCAAAGCACATAGGCCCCATTATATCCTGTACATAACTTGGATATTTAAAATCGATACCGTTTTCAGCCATAATATCGGCTCCTGCGCGCGAAGCCTCTAGCAGGAATGCATTACCATAGTCAAAGAAATAAGTACCCTTAGCTGTGTGCTTATTGATTGCTGCAGCATGTCTTCTAAGTGTTTCCTGTACTTTTTCCTTAAAGGTTTCCGGCTCTTCAGCCATAAGCCTGTTAGATTCCTCAAAACTGATTCCGGCCGGGTAATATCCTCCCGCCCACGGATTGTGAAGCGAGGTTTGATCACTACCTAAATCAATATATATATCTTCTTCATCAAATTTCTCCCATACATCTACTATATTACCCTGATAAGCAATAGATACAACTTCTTTATTGACTTTTGCCTCAAGCACCCTTTTCACTAGAGCATCGGTATCGGTCACTACTTCATCAACCCATCCCTGAGAATGACGTGTATGAACTGCTTTCGGGTTAACTTCGGCACAAACCGTAATACAACCCGCAATGTTACCTGCTTTTGGCTGAGCACCACTCATACCACCAAGACCGGAAGTAACAAATACTTTTCCTTCAAGACCTTCTCCGTTTTTAGAGATTTTTCTACCACCGTTCATAACTGTAATAGTAGTACCGTGTACAATACCCTGCGGACCTATATACATATAACTACCGGCAGTCATTTGCCCGTACTGAGTAACACCAAGCGCATTGAATTTTTCCCAATCGTCCGGTTTAGAGTAGTTAGGAATCATCATACCGTTTGTAACAACCACCCTTGGCGCATCTTTATGCGAAGGGAACAATCCCATTGGGTGACCTGAATACATAACAAGCGTTTGTTCTTCGGTCATTTCACTAAGGTATTTCATAACCAGCCTGTACTGTGCCCAGTTTTGAAACACCGCACCGTTACCACCATAGGTAATAAGCTCATGAGGGTGTTGTGCCACAGCATAGTCCAGATTATTTTGTATCATCAGCATAATGGCTTTTGCCTGCTCTGATTTCCCCGGATATTCTGAAATAGGCCTTGCATACATTTCGTAATCAGGACGAAAACGGTACATGTAAATACGTCCGTATTTCTCCAGCTCATCAGCAAATTCTTTAGCCAGTTCGGCATGGTGCTGCGGTTCAAAATAACGTAATGCATTGCGTAATGCCAGTTTCTTTTCTTCTGCCGAAAGTATTTCCTTACGCTTAGGCGCATGGTTAATAGTTAGGTCATACGGCTTCGGTTGTGGTAACACCGAAGGGATTCCTTCCTGTATCTGCTCCTTAAATGTCATAGTCTCAGTATTCAGTTGTTAGTGTTCGTTTCTTATTACCTTTAGCAACATAAGCTGTTGTTATAGGCAAGTGCTTATTTCTTTTTAAATGTTCCGGTATTTTTATCGTAGCCGTAGGCACAATGCCTGCAGCCGTTTTTACAGCAATAGCCTCTTTTTAAATGAAACTTTTCAGTAAAAACTTTATAGCCTTCGGGTGTAAGATAATAATCTTCACCTTCTATTAATTTATTTTCAGAATTTTGCCCACTCATGCGCGCAAATTTATGAACTTTACATTTAATGATGGTAATTGTATCTAAATATTTAATTCCGAAAGGATATACTGCAATAACCCTATTCCCTTTTATCATTTTAAGAAAAGAGGAATATAAGGAGAATGCAATTTTGCTTAATCATGAAAAAATCCATTTAAGGCAACAGCTTGAATTGCTTATACTGCCTTTTTATCTTTGGTATTGTATTGAATTCCTTATACGCTTAGTGATACACAAAAAATGGCATAAAGCTTATAGAAACATAAGCTTTGAACGGGAAGCTTATGCTAAAGAAAACGCTCCCGGTTACCTAAAAAACAGAAGACTACTTTCTTTCATATTATTCATTTAAAAACCAAAATTACCAACAACACAATATTTATTAAGCCAATTAATTATACATTTACCATTACAAACACTAAAAAAATAATTATGAACATTAACTGGCTTGCAGTTTTAGTAGCTGCATTATCTACACTTGTTGTAGGTTTTATTTGGTACAACCCAAAGGTTTTTGGTACCGCATGGATGAAGGAAACAGGCATGACTGAAGAAAAAGCAAAAGGCGCTAACATGTTTAAAATTTTTGGTATGGCTATACTTTTTGCTTTTTTTATCTCATTTATCCTGCAATTTATGGTAATTCACCAGTTTGGACCTATGGGCATGGTAGGCGGACCTGATTTCTTTGCTTCAGCAAAACCGTCTTACGCTGCTTTTATGGCTGATTACGGAGGTGCATACAGAACTTTTAAACACGGGGCACTTCATGGCTTTATGGCCGGACTCTTTTTTGCCCTTCCTGTTATCGGCACCAATGCTCTTTTTGAAAGAAAAAGTGCTAAATACATACTGATTAACGGAGGCTACTGGATTGTATGCTGTACCATTATAGGAGGCATAGTTTGCTCATGGCCTCTAACCAAATAAAAATATAACACAATAAAAATCTCCCGAAGGAGATTTTTTTATTTTCTTTGCTTCACTTTGAACACCACATTTTCTTATACTATTTTCAAATCGGCGCAATCCCTTCCTCATGAATGGGACAATATTGCTGCGCAAAATATTTTCCTTTCCAAAAACTACCTCTCGGTACTCGAAAATGCTTCGCCTGCAAACATGGAATGTCACTTTATTGGCTTATTTAAAAATGACATCCTTTGCGGTATTGCCATAGCACAGTATATAGACCTTACCAGAATAAACACTTTTGGTGAAGAACAGGAGAAAAGATTCAACATTAAGGATTACCTGTTCAAAAAGTTTTCGTCACACATCCTTATTTTAGGAAACAACAAACTTACCGGACAAAACGCCTATTGCCTAAACCATGACATTGAGGAAAAAGTAGCGCTATCATTATTTAAACAGGCACTTAAAAAATTACGAAAACAGTACCTAAAAAAATGCACTCCTATTAACCTCACACTGGTAAAGGATTTTAATAAAAAAGAACTGCCCGAGTTTAACACTGCAGGGTTTAAGAACTACTATCAGTTTTGTACACAGCCCAACATGATTTTTGATATTATGCCTGGATGGGAATCTGTAGATGATTATCTGGTCGCACTCAACACCAAGTACAGGACACAATATAACCGAGCTCGCAAAAAAGCAGAAGGGATAGAGAAAAGAAAACTTAACGAACAGGAAATAAAAGAACAGGAAAACCGTATCCATGAACTATACTTAACCGTAGCACAAAACGCTCCGTTCAATACCTTTTTCCTGCCTAAGGGGCATTTTTACACTTTTAAGCAACAACTAAAAGACAGGTTTCTATTTTATGGCTATTTCTCTGGCGACACCTTAATAGGGTTCAGCACCCTTATTAAAAACAACAGTGATATGGATACCTATTTTTTAGGTTATGACGAGACCATACAAAAAGAAAAAATGTTATACCTCAATATGCTATATGACATGGTAGCCTACGCTATAAAAAAACAGTTTAAGCATGTAATTTTTGCCCGATCGGCTATGGAGATAAAAAGCTCAGTAGGCGCCCATCCCGAAGAGGTATATGGTATTATTAAGCATC
The DNA here is from genome assembly GCF_036347315.1 of Flavobacterium sp. C4GT6. Taxonomy (NCBI): domain Bacteria; kingdom Pseudomonadati; phylum Bacteroidota; class Flavobacteriia; order Flavobacteriales; family Flavobacteriaceae; genus Flavobacterium; species Flavobacterium sp. C4GT6. The sequence continues at coordinate 51,470 of NZ_JAZGZU010000018.1, read as the reverse complement.
ATAATTCACTACTCAATATTTTTATGAGCAGGCTATTCCCCTATTTTGACCCTAAAATACAATGGAAACAGCGTAATCCGTTTAAGTAGCAACGGGCACAGCGACCTTCATCTGTTTGTGCAGTATTTTAATATCAAGTCGGTCTATTTCTCCGCAAAACTCTCCGTCTATCTGAAAACACACAGGAACATCGGTAGTTATAAGAGCTTCATCTGTAGATATAATTTCCACGTCCTCACTTTTATCCAAGGGCATTTTACCTGCCAATATACGCCCTATAAAAAACACATCCAGGCTTTTTAGTATTACAATCTCAAATTTACCGTCATCCATTTTCCCAACCGGATTTATGGTTACACCGGTACCATAGCGCTGAGTATTGGCAATAACAACCATACGCGCCTTGGTTTCAACCGTATCTCCGTTTGCTTCAATAATCACATGAAAAGGATCACGAAGCTCGGTTAGGGTATTTAAAGCCTGAAGCATATACCCCAACTTACCTCGTACATTACTATTCTCGTAATTACGTATCAGTTCGGCATTAACCCCTATATCACTTAAATGCAGACTCTTTTTATTGTTAATACTCACCATATCCATCTCCATATAACCTCCGTTAAAGGCAATTTCAAGATTCCCCTCCACATCTTCAGGCAATTTCAGGTCAACCGAAAGTCCGTTTGCCGACCCGGCAGGCAGCACTCCAATTACCACATCCTCATGACCTATGGCTTCGGCTATCATTTTTACAGAACCGTCTCCACCTGCCACTATAACCCTTTTGGGTTTATGTTTTTCGTAAAGTTCCTTAATCCTGCTTTCATCATCTTTACCCGTAGTTTCATATTCAAGTAACAAAACATCCTGATTTTTGGCATATTCACGGGCAGCCTCTATCAGGTCTGTTTTATCGTTACCTCCTGCTATGGGATTTACCACTAGTAAATATTCCTTTTGCGCTTTCATTTTCTTTTTTCATTAAATTTAATTAATTTACAGCAACGAACCTTCTTACAAAAATCATAAATTTTAATGAAACCAATTTTACGATTGTACCGCGGCTATGCCAATGAAGATGAACTAATAGTTTTTGGTCACGTATTTAAACCCAACAAATCCAATAGTTATGAGTTTGAGAAGAAGCGCTTTAAGAATGCTAAGTCCATTATCAGGATGTTCAGGCTAAAGACAATAGCAAATGCCGACGTGTATCTTGAACATAACGGCAGGAAAATACACACCAAAACACTTGATGACGGCTACTTTAAGTTTTGTATCCCTTTAAAAGAGAAAATAGGCCATGGCTGGAACGATTACCATGTAAGCACCACCTATAAAGGAAAACAAGTTAGGGAGCACGGTACTTACATAAGACCTTATGAGGGCAACTTGGGCTTTATATCTGATATTGATGACACCTTTTTAATATCGCACACCCGTAACCTTTTCAAAAAGCTTTACATCCTTTTATGGAAAAACATTAACGGTCGTAAAATTTTTGAGGGAGTAGTCCCCCATTATCAGGCATTAAGTACCGCGGGGCGTAATAAGAAAGATGAAAAGAATGCTTTTTTTTATGTTTCCAGTAGCGAATGGAACCTTTATAAATTTATTGTGAAGTTTACCGAGATTCACGAACTGCCACGTGCCGTACTCCTTTTAAAGGATATTAAAACCAGCCTGATGGACTTTTTTGTTACCGGGCGTGGAAATCACGGACATAAGTTTGATAAAATAAAACACATACTGGAATTTTATCCCCACTTGGAATACACCCTTTTAGGAGATGATTCACAAGATGATCCTTACCTGTATGAGCACATCTGTAAAATATTTCCTGTAACGGTAAGAGCAGTATACATAAGGCAAACCGGACACAGTAAAAAAGATAAAACTAAAAAGGCACTTAAAAACATTGAATCATTAAACATTGCCACCTGTTACTTTAAAGAAAGCCATGAAGCTATTAAACACTCTAAAAAAATAGGCCTTATTCAGTAAACTTTAAGTTTACCTTACCTCTTTTTTAACAATTTAAACCTTACCTTTATCATGTAACCTTTTTAAATACCTAAGTGATTATGAAAAGATTAATGATTTTATCAGGAATTATGGCTATGTTATTTGTAGCATCCTGTAAGGACAAAAAAGAGACACCACCAACACCGGCCCCGGTAGAAAACCCGGCACCTCCGGCAACGCCACAACCAACAACAACAGCTCCTGCTGAAGAAGAGCCTGACGGAACTTCAATAAGCATTAGCAAAGACGGAGTTAGTTATGAGAACAAAAATGGTGACAGCGAGAGTAAGGTAAATGTCTCAGGAAAAGATTCTGAGGTAGAAATAAAAACCAAAGAATAAAAAAAGCCCTGCTAATGCAGGGCTTTTTTTATTGCAAACTTTCCAGTTCTTCCTGAACGGTTTCCCATTCTTCCATCAAACCTTCAAGATCTTTTTTCTTTTTCTCATAGGCAGAAAAAAATGAAGCATCAGCCATGAGTTTCTCATAATCGGTTTCCAGTCGTCTGTCATCTTTCTGAATATCGCTTTCCAGACTTTGTATCTGCCCTTCAATTTTATTCAGTCTGTTTTGCAGGGTTTTGTTCTTTTTCTGATCCTCATAAGAAACCTGCTGTTTTACCTCCTTAGGACCTTCTTTTACAACAACATCTTTTTTCTCCACCTCTCTCATATTCTGAAGGTTTCGCTGTTCCAGATAGAAGTTAATATCACCCAGGTATTCTCTTATTTTCCTGTCCTTAAACTCATAAACGGTATTAGCCATTCCCTGAAGGAAGTCCCTGTCGTGAGACACAAGCAGTAAAGTACCCTCAAATTTCTTTAGGGCTGCCTTTAAAACATTTTTAGACTTAATATCAAGGTGATTAGTAGGCTCATCCATTACAAGCACGTTAATTGGCTGTAAAAGCATTTTACAAAGCGCCAAACGGTTTCTTTCTCCTCCCGAAAGCACTTTTACTTTTTTCTCAACATCATCTCCCCTAAAAAGGAATGCACCAAGCATATCTCTAACCTTAGATCTATTAGTATCGGTTGCGGCATTTTCCATGGTTTCCAAAAGTGTAATCTCACCATCTAGATATTCTGCCTGATTTTGAGCAAAATACCCTAACTGAACGTTATGTCCCAATTTTATATTACCGGTATAGTCAATTTCCTCAACAATAGCTTTTATCAGTGTAGATTTACCCTGACCATTTTGCCCCACAAAAGCAATTTTACTTCCGCGTTCAATAAGCAGGTCAATATCACTCAATATGGTTTTCTCTCCATACTTTTTAGTCACATTTTCGGCTTCAACCACAACCCTACCCGGAGTAACAGAAACAGGGAAAGAAATATTCATAACTGAATTATCGTCTTCATCAACCTCAATACGGTCTATTTTATCCAGTTTCTTGATAAGCGACTGTGCCATGGAAGCCTTAGAGGCTTTTGCCCTGAATTTTTCAATCAGCTTCTCTGTCTGCTCAATCTTCTTCTCCTGATTCTTTTGTGTAGCGAGTTGTTTTTCCCTTATCTCCTCCCGTAGGACCAAGTATTGGGTATAAGGTTTATTAAAATCGTATATCTTACCAAGTGATATTTCGATAGTTCTGTTTGTTACATTATCAAGGAACATCTTATCGTGCGATACAATGATTACCACCCCCGGATAGTTACGTAAAAACTGCTCTAACCAAATGATACTCTCAATATCAAGGTGGTTGGTAGGCTCATCCAGCAGAAGCACATCATTATATTGAAGCAGAAGCTTTGCCAGCTCGATTCTCATTCGCCATCCGCCCGAAAAGGTATCGGTTAACTTATCAAAATCCTCTCGCTTAAAACCAAGACCTAAAAGTATCTTCTCGGTATCTCCTACATAGTTATACCCTCCCAGTATTTCGTAGTGGTGTGTATGATCACTTAAATCTTCTATCAGCTTAGAATACGATTCACTTTCATAATCTGTTCTTGTGGTAAGCTGCTCATTGATTTCTTCAATCTTAGCCTCAGCCCTCTTAATCTCCTCAAAAGCCTGATACGCCTCCTCAAGCACAGTTCTTCCTCTCACAAAATCAATATCCTGGCGCAGGAAACCTATTTTAACCTCTTTCTCAGTAGCGATCACACCCGAATCTGGTGGTATATCGCCCGAAAGGATTTTTAGCATGGTAGACTTACCGGCACCGTTTTTACCAACTAGTCCTACCCTGTCTCCGGCACCAAGTCTAAAGGTTACTTCTTCAAACAAATAAGTTCCGCCAAAAGAAACCGATAAATTATGTATGTTAAGCATTATCTGTTTTTATTTAATTGTAAATTTGTATGAAAATCAAATTTTTTGCAAATGTTAAAAAAAGGATCCAAACTATATAGCATTTTAACAGGAACATGTCCTCGTTGTCAGGAAGAAAGCATGTACATAGATAAAAACCCTTATAATTTGAGCAAGGTATACAAAATGCATGAAAATTGCAGCCACTGCGGACTGCATTATAAAATAGAGCCTTCCTTTTTTTACGGAGCAATGTATGTTAGCTATGCCGTTGGTGTTGCCTTTAGTGTTGCGGCCTTTATAATTAGCTATGTTTTTTTTAACAGCAGCCTTAAAACAGCCTTTATTGCTATTGTAACTACACTTATAGCCCTAATGCCTGTTAGCATGCGTGTATCCAGAAATATTTGGATTAATTTCTTTATTAGCTACGATAAAAACTGGAAAAACAATACTAACGCTTAAAGCGAAGGAAACTTACTGTTTTATCTACAGGAATATCATTCTCAATAGAATCAAACAAAATTTTAGCCATAGGCGGACCTAACATTACACCACGTGTACCCAGTCCGTTTAAAAGGTGTACTCTTTTATACAACTCATGGGTACCAACCAATGGTTTCCTGTCTTTAACTGTAGGGCGTATACCTGCCAAATGTTCAAGGATTTCATAGTCACACGAAATTACCTCCTCTATTTTTTCTGTAAGTTCTTTTTTTCCCGCTTCGGTAGGAACAGGTGTTTTATCATACCATTCGTAAGTAGCTCCCACCTTATAAATATCATTACCAATAGGCAATATAAACACGCTTGCATTTATTGCTACATCAAGCCTTAGCTCTGGTGCTTTTATAACTAATAACTCGCCCTTAGTACCATCCAAAGGCAACCCTGTAAAGTATGGATTATCGTGTAGGCCAAAGCCTTCAGCAAAAACAATATGCTTTGCTTTTATCCCTTTATACTCAACACAATCAGCAGTAACGTTTAGTTGAGTATAATCAAAGGTTTCCTTTATAAGCTGATGGTTGTTTTCAAGATATTCCTGATAAGCATTTAGATAGACTCCGGTATCAAGATACCCGGTATGCAATACTTTACCAAAGCCATAAGGAGAATCAATACCGTTATACTTAGTATGAATAACTGAAGTAGACAAAAAAGGTGATAAAGCAGGCTTATCGGCCGCCTCAAACCAGTTATTTTGTTCTTCGGCCGAAACGAATTTTCTGCAAATAGGAATAGGAACATCAAACTTTACATTAAGCCTGTCCTGAATAGTACTGTAAAACGGCTTTATATATTCAATATGCTCTTTAGCATTAAGAGGCATACTAAATCGTTTTAATATTACAGGATTATATAATCCGGCTGCTACATAGCTTGAGTTTTGTGAAGCATCACTAATAACCGTAAATGATTTATCATTCAAAAATGCTGTTTCAGCAAAACTTACACCTGCCAACCCGGCTCCAACAATTATATAATCTTTCATGGTGTAAAAATAAAAAACTCTTACTTAAAAAAGTAAGAGTTTTTCATATTGTATATAAGACAACTACTTATTAGTAATTCCACATATCCTGTTCGAAGTTACGAATAACCTCTTTTAAACGCTCAGCTTCAAGAAGCTGCATTTGTGAATTATCTTTTAAATAGTCCTCAATAAGTCTGTCACCATATTCGTTTTCAACTTTAATCATAGTAGCTGAAAAACGTCTTGAGTTTAACAGGTGATCAAAAGTAATTGGCATTGCAGAGTTTCTTGGGTTGAAGGCATCCTCTCTGTGCAGAATATCTCTTGCAGCAGGGAAGTAAACCCAGAATAATTGAATTGGCTCAGCCTCAGACCCTTGTCTCATTTTAGTAAGAGCATCAACAGCCATAGGACATATACCTATCATTCTGTATTTTAATTCACCCTGTCTCTTGTCAAAATACCAGTACCCTTCAATCATGTACTTAGTAACATCGGCAGCAGTAACTTCGGAAGTATCATAATGCTCAACGGTTAAAATACCTTTTGCTTTAAGTTCTTCCTCAGATGTACCGATATATTGGTTCATCGTTTCAATACCGTAGTTGTTAAGCTCTTTGTAGCTAAATAACTGTTCGATATTTTCAGGAGTAATTTTATCCCTGAAATAAGAATCACCATATACTTCAGTTAATTCTCCGTCTTTGATTGCAGTTGTTAAAACATTGAATAGAGACTTTCTATTTTCGCCCAGGTTATCTTCAACCGGAAAATACAAAGGGAAATTAATTCTCTCGTCAAGGTCTATCACTTCCCATACTCTTTTGCTGAACAGGATATCTCTATCCCCAACATATCCATACGGAAGTGGGTTATCGTTGTCCGCAACCATCTCAGCTTCGGTTTTCTTACCTATCTCATCCGGAGTCTTAGCGTTAAGCACATTAGATTGAGCAAAAGCAGAACCAGCACCTAACATAAAAAGAGCCGCTAATAAAATTTTTCTACTATTCATATTTTAATTTTAAACTGTAAAAGAAAAACGTTCTTTTAAAAATATTATTGTACTTCCCAAACAAAAGGATTAGAAGGCTTAACCCTGTAACCAGGAGCACCTTTAACTGTTACCTTAACTTGGTTAATAGTAATTTGATCTCCTCTTGTAGCTTTAGAGATAGCTTTTAGAGCCTGAGCATTAAATCTGTTACCCTGACAAATAATAGCTGGGCTACCAGGAACATAAACTTCAAAACTTACTACAGTTGTCTCAACATCAAATACGAAATCTGAGAACACCGCATTGATTGTAGAGTTACCTAAGTCATTTTTGTTACCTTTTGCAGAACCCGTTTTACCTCTTACAGAAGCATTAGGTTGAGGAATATCTCTTACATTAAATGTTTTCTTATCAACAACTTTAGAACCGTCTGGTAAAGTACCGGTAACTGTTACAACAGCACTTGTACCCTGTACTCCGTTAACGTTCCAGTTGTACTGACCTGGCTTGCTCCCTTTAGAAAGCCCCTGAGCAGAAACAGACACGTTGTTATCAGAAATACCTGCGAAAGATATAGTCATAGGGTTTGAAACACCTCTATAAACAGAATTCATCTTATCTGCAGAAATTGTAGCTGAGTTTGGTCTTGGCACTACAACGTAGTTACCTTCGATTGGAATTTCAACCTCTTTACCATCCTCAAGGAACAAGAATTTACCTTTAATGTCGTGCTCACCTGTACCTCCTGCAGAGATTTCGAAATTAGCCTGACCATTTTTCATTTCAACTTTACCACCTTCAACGTTAACGCCAGTTGGAACAGTTGATTCGTCATAACGACCAAGTACTACTCTACCTGTTACAGCCTCACCAGAGAAGAACGCTGATTTATCAGTAACAACGATAGCTTTATAATTCTTCATATTGTTAGCCTCAAGAGCTGCTTTACCAAGAGCGAAGTTGTAAACGTTAGCCTCAAGCACTTTAACGTTATTCTGCATTGCAGAAAGTTTTGTTAAAGATGCAATTGCAGGGAAACCTTTATAGTGGTAATCAAGATACATCTTTTTAACACCTTCGTTATCCTTAACATCACTAATGTCGAATTTTTTATCAACATCACTAACAATTCCTTTGTATTTTACGTCGTTACCAACAGCAGCCTTAATATCAGACTTGTACTTATTGATAGTAGCAATAATTTCTTTACCCTTTTGAGAGTAACCATCACCACTAAACCAAAGTTCATCAATTTTATCACCCTTATCCATTGCTTCATAAGGAAGTTTACCTTCCTCTTTTTCAATATCTTTGGTGATATCAGTTTTCAGAGACTCTATGTACGCATAAAAATCTGCTGATATTTTTTTAACTTTATCTGCTATTTTTTTAGCTTCACCAAACTGAGCTGGCGCATCCTTAGCTTTCTGTTCGATTGCAGCATACATTAATTTGTTACTATCAGTAGTATCATTGTTTGAAGTCTCGAACTGCTCGTTCATCAAACCAAAAGCGGTAAGAACCTCTTTTGACATATTAAGAGCCATCATAGCGATGAAAACCAGATACATCAGGTTAATCATCTTCTGCCTAGGGGTTAATTTTCCTCCTGCCATTTCCTAATTAGTTTTTTTGTTTTTTGGTTAAAAAATATTTAAATAAAACTAATCAGTCAATTAGCCTCTGTTACCCATAGCAGAAAGCATTCCGCCATAAACATTGTTTAATGAAGCAATGTTTTGAGTCATTTGCTGCATTTGTTGCTTTAATTGAGAAGCGTTCTCAGCAATCTCTTTGTTAGCTTCAGCATTACGAGAAGCACTTTCTAACTGTACTTTGTAAAGACTGTTTAGAGACTCCATTTGAGCTGCTGCTGTAGACATCTCTTCGCTGTATTTTTTCTGAGAAGCGATAGAATCTACTGTAGGAGAAATTCCTTTAGCTGCAGATTCGAAGTTTTTGATACTGTTACCTAAGCTAGCCATTAACTCACCGTCAATTTTAGCGTCTTTTAACAGGTTATCTAATTTTTGAGATAATAATCCCTGAGCCTCTTTCGGATCTTCTTTTTTCTGACCTTTTTTAGTTGGTTCTCCACCAGCTAATTCAGGATAAACAAGAGACCAGTCTAATTCTTTCTCAACTGGATCAAAAGCAGAAAGACCGAAGATAAATGCCTCAACACTTAGACCGATGATAAGCATTGGACTTGCACCTGGCCAGTGCATAAGCTTAAATAATGCTCCGATGATTACAACTGCTGCCCCCATACCGTAGGCGAAATTCATAACTCTTTTAGGTAGTGCCATAATAAATAATTTTTAGTTTTTAGTTAAGTTAATCAATTAAATATTCAAGTTATTAAAATTGGTTATTAGTTAATTGTGTTACGTGTGTTTTGAGTACCCATGTAATCCTGTACTGTTCTGAAACCAATAAAGCTTCTTGCAGAATCTGCATACTCATAATCTCTCGTACTCACCTGAAGGAAGTAAGCAACATCCTTCCATGATCCTCCACGGATTACCTTACGTTGATTTTGGTGATCTGTAACGTTAGGGTTCATTGTAGAAACATACTCATAAGATGAAGCATCATATGAAGAATCTGTCCACTCAGAAACGTTACCCGCCATATTGTAAAGATTGTAATCGTTTGGATCGTATGACTTAGCTTCTACAGTGTATAGTGCACCGTCTGCAGCATAGTCACCTCTGTTTGGCTTAAAGTTAGCAAGGAAACAACCTCTGTCACCTTTAGCATATGGACCACCCCAAGGGAATGTACCTGATTCCAGACCTCCTCTTGCAGCATACTCCCATTCTGCCTCAGTTGGTAAACGGAAAGAGTTTACAAACTGTCTTCCTTTATCTTTTTGATAAGCATTTTTGTAAAGTGTTCTCCAAGCACAAAACGCTTTTGCCTGTTGCCAAGTCACACCTACAACCGGATATTCTCCATAAGCCTGATGCCAAAAATAATCATTATGCATTGGCTCATTGTAAGAGTAAGCAAAATCTTTAATCCAAGCTGTTGTATCAGGATAAACATCTACTTTTTCTTTAATCAAGTACTTACTTCTCTTAGTTCTTGTATTCTTAGACTTATCTTTTGCAGCCGCCTGAATATCCATCCACGAATAAGCAAATACAAGCTTAGAAACATCAATAGTTCTTAAACCATTGTATGACTCAGAAGCAGGAAGATACATAGAATCCATAACCTCTACATAGTACTCATCCGGGTATTTTTGAGGATCATCGATAAGCTTTACTTTATGGTTAAGCTTTCTACCGGCAAACGGATCATCATCTGTACCAATACTATAGTAGTTATCATACATATACTGATCGTAAGGAGATTTCTCCTCTTCTGTCTGATCCATGAATGCATACTCACCGATACCACCGCTACCTGGAGTCTGACCCATTTCTTCTGCTAGAATAGCTAGTCTTGTTCTGATAGTAGAATCCTTAACCCACTCTACAAACTGACGGTATTCACTATTGGTAATCTCTGTTTCATCCATGTAAAACGAACGAACAGTTACAGTCTTAGTTGGAGCATCCTGTACATTAGCCAAATCGTCGTCCGATTTACCCATAATGTAAGCACCTCCAGGAACCAAAGTCATACCATAAGGCTTTTCAGGCCTCCACTTTTTACCTTTAACACCTACAAGCTCTCCGCGGTCGCTAGAACCACAGCTAATTAAAAATGTTAAAGTTGCTGTTAATGCAATGAACTTCTTCATATAAAATTGGGTTATTAATGTAATTCTATTTTTTAAGGGCGTAAACCTATTTATTTATTTTCAAAAAAACAATTTTTTTCCTAAAAAAACCTAAACAAAAAGTAATCTAATGGTAACTTTAAGAAAATCTAAATAAAACTATGCTCTTTTTATAACATTATCATCAAATAATGTTTTTTCGCTGGGCCTTCCACCATCTTTCAGGTATCTCACTCCCGCAAGCACCCTTGTAATCTTCATGTGTACAAGGTAACAACGTATTTCTTGTTAATTTATTATTAACATGAGACACATACGGTATCTCTATCCACCATCTGTCTGTTCTGTCGCTCTTATAAAAAACCAGTTCCTCGTCTTCCAGAGGAACAATATATTTAAGGTAGTGCTCTTTACTCCCAAAAGGATATTCATTAGACCTGTAATGAAAGCCTTCTATAAAATACCACAACACCTGAGCTATTAAAACGGACTCCTGAGCAGAATTATTGTGATTGAATACTCCAAACGAAGTAACCTTATCACTTATCCCTGCATACCGCGCTAAAATACAAATTTCTTTTCCATCAAAGCCATTTGGGATAAATTTAACATAATTACCGGAATCACTGGATTTTACAGCCGTCATATCAACCGAAACGATATCTGCATCCCTAAAAACAGGCTCGGCAATCGTCGAATTATTACTTATTTCACCTAAACGGTAAGCATCAAAATACAATTTTTCAATTAAATCGATCTCTTCTTGAGAATTATAATACGTTTGATAGCCTACGTTGCTAAAATTAAAAAGATTATTGGGTTCTTCTACGATTATCTTAGTTAAATATGAGTTAGCAGTAAGACCTTCTCCTTCACTACCAAAATCAAACTTACTGTCTATCGAAACCAGATTTACCATCTGCTCAAGCCTGTCATACCCCCTATACATAGCATAAGTAATATCCTGAGACCCTCCCAGCACTAAAGGCACCACTTTTTGCTTAACCAGTTCCTCAACCAGCATCTTTACAACATAGTAAGTATCTTCCGGAGTGTTTCCTGCAGCAACATCACCAAGATCAATAACATTTGCATGCCAGTTACCCGGAAACAAACCGTAAAATTCCTTTCTTACATGTTCAAGATTTACTCGCTCGTCCTGCCCCAGGGAACCCCTGTTTTCTAAAACACCAATAATAGCAATAGCTGCTTTATCCAAATCAGGAAAAACATCAGATGTATGTATACTGACCCTCCTCCCCAGAGACTGCTCAGGAAGTTCACTTATAAACTCCAGTAAGCTATCGTCTACAGGTTCTAAAAAATCAAACACCATACTTTATTTCTTTTTTGTTTTTGCAGTTGTTTTTTTAGCTGCCGTTTTCTTAGTAGTTTTTTTTGCTGGAGCTTTCTCCTCTATCAGAGCCTTTACCTGATCAAGCGTTAGCTTCTCAGCATCCACATCTTTGGTTAGTTCTATTTTGGTTTTGCCTTTAAGGATAACCGAACGTCCCCAACGGGCTTTTTCAACCCTTATACCTTCATCCTCCCAGTTATGAATAAGCTTATCCCTGTCTTTTTGAAGCTTATCTTCAATAAGGGTCACTATATCCGACTGTGAAAGATTATCAAAGTCATATTTTTTATTCACATTGATAAACATTCCGTTCCATTTGATAAACGGACCAAAACGCCCAACTCCTTTTTGCACCGGCTCGTTTTGATAAGTACCAATTGGCGCATCTGCCTGCTCTTTCTCTGCAATAAGCTTAGATGCCGTCTCAAAGTTCACATCCAGCGGATCCATCCCTTTAGGAAGTGAGATAAATGTTTTACCAAAACGAACATACGGGCCAAAACGACCGTTGTTCACCTCAACTTCTTCTCCTTTGTAAGTTCCAAGTGTTTTTGGCAACATAAACAAACCAAGAGCCTCATCAAGGGTAATACTACCTATGTTCTGCTCAGGCAACAGGCTGGCAAATCGTTTTTCTTCATCTTCAGCATCACCAATTTGAGCCATTGGCCCAAATTTACCTAAACGAACACTTACCGGTTTTCCACTGTCAGGATCTGTACCTAAAATACGTTCTCCAGATTCCCTGTCGGCATTTTTTTCAACATCAATTACATTAGGATGGAAGTGACTGTAAAAATCGTTCATCATTTTTGTCCAGTCTTCATTACCCGATGCAATCTCATCAAAATCCTGCTCCACTTTAGCGGTGAAGTTATAATCCAGTATGGTTTCAAAATGATTTACAAGAAAATCATTTACAATCATACCTATATCTGTAGGCACCAGCTTTCCTTTGTCTGAACCCACGTTTTCTTTTAATTGCTGTTCTGAAACCGCTCCCGCCTTTAAGGTTAGCTGAGCATATTTTCTTTCCTGTCCTTCAAAACTTCCTTTCTCCACATAGTTTCTGCTTATAATAGTAGAAATTGTAGGAGCATAAGTTGACGGACGGCCTATACCAAGCTCTTCCAGTTTTTTAACCAGTGCAGCCTCAGTGTAACGCGCAGGTGGTCTTGAAAAACGCTCGGTAGCTGTAATGTAATTATTACGCAGTTTCTCGTTTACTTTTAATGCAGGCAGCATACCTTCCTGTTCCACATCCTCATCATCATTTCCTTCAAGATATACTTTAAGGAAACCTTCAAACAACAGCACCTCTCCCGATGCTGCAAATAATTCTTTATGATTGTTAGCTTCTATCTTAACATTAGTACGCTCTAATTTAGCGTCACTCATTTGAGAAGCTACTGTTCTTTTCCAAATCAAATCGTAAAGTCTCGACTGATCCCTGTCTATATTCACCGTATGACGGGTCATATCTGTAGGACGGATAGCCTCGTGAGCTTCCTGTGCCCCTTTACTTTTTGTAGCATAGTTACGCGGTCTGCTATACTCCTTACCGTATGATTTTGTAATCTCTGCTTCGGCAGCAGCCATTGCTTCCTGAGAAAGGTTAACACTATCCGTTCTCATATATGTTATAAGTCCGGCCTCATACAGTCGCTGTGCCAACATCATGGTTACCCCAACAGGGAAATACAATTTTCTTGATGCTTCCTGTTGCAGTGTAGATGTGGTAAACGGAGCTGCCGGCGATTTTTTACCCGGCTTAGTCTCTAAATCAGTTACCTTATACTCAGACCCTATATTTTTATTCAGGAAATCCTGAGCCTCCTGTTTTGTAGTAAAGTTTTTAGGAAGTCTTGCCTTAAACGTTTTACCAGCCTCATTTACAAACTCGGCAGTTATTGAATAAGAAGCCTCAGCATTGAAATTTTGTATATCACGTTCTCTTTCTACGATAAGACGTACAGAAACCGACTGTACACGTCCGGCAGAAAGTCCGCCTTTTACCTTTTTCCATAATACCGGCGAAAGTTCATAACCCACTAACCTATCCAATATTCGTCTTGCCTGCTGTGCATTTACAAGGTTGTAATCTATAGTTCTTGGATTCTCAATCGCTTTCTGGATTGCGGTTTTTGTAATTTCATGAAAAACAATACGCTTGGTTTTATTCTTATCCAGCTTAAGCTCTTCGGCAAGGTGCCAGGCTATAGCTTCTCCCTCACGGTCCTCATCACTCGCTAACCAAACTGTCTCGGCTGATTTAGACAGATCCTTAAGTTTTTTAACCAAAGCCTTTTTATCTGAAGACACCTGGTATTTGGGTTTAAAGCCGTTTTCTATATCTACCCCTATCTCCTTTGAGGGTAAATCGGCTATATGCCCGTAACTGGACTCCACCTGGTAATCTTTACCTAAAAACTTCTCAATGGTTTTTGCCTTTGCAGGCGACTCAACGATCACTAAATTCTTTGCCATATTTGCTTTCCTTTGTCGCAAAAGTATAGGATTTTTTTAAATATTAAATTTTGGACATTTCAAATTCATACTTTTTTATCACAAATAAATACTAAAACATCACTTTATACCACACTACACCTTATTATATATATACCCAAAATAAAAAACAGGAATACGCATTGCCATTCCACCCTAAGTTTATTAAATTTAAGGCTTTACACATAATTCCAACCGTACTATGAGAGAGATAAATATAAAGCTGTTACTACCCTATAATTGGGGACACATCAGAAAAATTAAAATTTATGATAATAAAAAACAGTTAGTCACCAAAATTATGCACGGTGAAGAACTCACCTTAAATATAGACACCGATATTGAAGAAGTGGTTATTAAACTTGATTTTTACAAATCTGTAATAAAAATCCCGAAAAACGAAAAAGTATATCTGGGTATGTATATGGATTTCAGGGATCGCTTTCCGTTCAAATATCTGGACACCTTAAAAAGAAAATGTTTAACAGGCCGTTTCATGACCGAGGAGGAATATAAAAATTTCAATCTGAGTTTTTATACCGAATCATTTCGATGGGTTCCAAAAGCCGGAATTGATAAGCCTACCGTGTTTTTAGGTTTACTCCTATCTGTTGCCATAGTAGCCCTATCCATAATACAACAACACAACCCGTATCAGGATATTGTTTTCTTTATAGGAGCATCGGGCACCATATCACTTGCTCTATTGTATTTTGAAAAAGATAAAGTAGAGCTTTACGATTACCGAAACAGAATGATAGCCTCAGGTTGCTCATTCATACTCGCAGGACTACTCGCCTCGTCTTCGCTTTCTGCCGGAGGTTTAATAGTACTTCTGGGCTTTACTTTTATATTACGATCTGTTGCGGGAGTAAAGCGTTTATTCAACGCTGCGAATTTAACCTGAGAGAATATGTCAATATGTCATATTTTACAAATTAAATAGTATCTTTGCGAATTCAAAAAAGCACTACAGTAGCGAATCATGGAAAAGATTATAGAAGAGAACAAACAGGGAGAAAGTCTTGTTTTAGAGCAAAAAGACGGAAACAGCAAAAAGCTTTTTATAGAAAGCTACGGTTGCCAGATGAACTTTTCTGACAGCGAGATTGTTGCATCCATCCTTGCAAATGAAGGATATAACACCACCCAAAACCTTGAGGATGCCGATTTGGTATTGGTTAATACCTGCTCCATCCGCGATAAGGCAGAACAAACTGTACGTAAAAGACTGGACAAGTACAACGCTATAAAAAAAATAAACCCGGGAATGAAAGTGGGCGTTTTAGGCTGTATGGCCGAACGTTTAAAAAGCAAATTCCTGGAGGAAGAGAAAATCGTTGATATGGTAGTAGGCCCCGATGCCTACAAAGACCTGCCTAACCTTTTAAAAGAGGTTGAAGAAGGACGCGACGCCATTAACGTAATCCTTTCTAAAGAGGAAACCTATGGAGATATCGCCCCTGTACGCCTTAACAGCAATGGGGTAACTGCATTTGTTTCCATCACCCGCGGTTGTGATAACATGTGTACATTTTGTGTTGTACCGTTTACCCGCGGACGTGAAAGAAGCCGCGACCCTCAAAGTATTACCGAAGAGATTACTGCTCTATGGGAGAAAGGCTTTAAAGAGGTAACACTGCTTGGCCAAAACGTAGACAGTTACCTGTGGTATGGCGGCGGACTTAAAAAAGATTTTGAAAAAGCAAGCGAAATGCAAAAAGCAACAGCTGTAGATTTTGCCCAGCTACTTGACATGGTTGCTACACAGTTTCCTAAAATGCGTTTCCGTTTTAGCACTTCAAACCCGCAGGATATGCATCTTGAGGTAATTGAGGTAATGGCTAAACACCATAATATATGTAAGTACATTCACCTGCCGGTACAAAGCGGTAGTACACGTGTACTTGAGGTAATGAACCGCCAGCACACCCGTGAGGAATACATGGAGCTTGTAGACAACATTTACCGAATAATCCCTGAAATATCACTTTCTCAGGATATGATTGCAGGTTTCCCTACCGAGACCGAAGAAGATCATCAGGATACATTAAGCCTTATGGAGCATTGTAAATATGACTTCGGGTTTATGTTTGCCTACTCTGAGCGACCGGGAACACTGGCTGCCAGAAAACTGGAAGATGATATCCCTGCCGAGGTGAAAAACCGTAGACTAACAGAGATTATCAACCTACAGCAAAAAATGGCTTTTGAAAGAACCCAGCGTTTTGTAGGACAAACGGTTGAAGTACTTATTGAAAAAGAGTCAAAACGTTCTAACGAGCACTGGAGTGGGCGCAATTCACAAAACACAACAGTAGTATTCCCTAAAGAAGGCAACTATAAACCAGGCGACTTTGTAAATGTAAAAATAAGCAATTGTACTTCGGCAACCCTTATTGGTGATGCAGTAGGTTACAGTGAGATGAATTAAGCATACCATTTACCATCCACTATTACTATTAGCGGATATTGTAAAAAACAGGCACAAATAAAATAGTCCATACACTATAATCTTATTCTATCATATAAATTAAGATTGTGTAAAACATGGACAGTTTTATCGGTAAGAAAAATCAACAAAAAAAACAAACGAATTAGCATTCGAATGGAAAACATACAAGCCATAAAACAGCGATTCGAAATTATAGGTAACGATCCTAAACTTAACCGTGCTTTGGAAAAAGCGATACAGGTGGCCCCTACCGATATTTCGGTACTGGTTACAGGAGAAAGCGGTGTAGGTAAAGAAAGTATTCCTAAAATTATACACGCCCTTTCTCACAGAAAACATGGTAAGTACATTGCCGTTAACTGTGGTGCAATACCTGAAGGAACTATAGACAGTGAGCTTTTCGGTCACGAGAAGGGAGCCTTTACAGGAGCTACTTCTACCCGTGAAGGGTATTTTGAGGTTGCCGACGGCGGTACTATTTTCCTTGACGAGGTTGGAGAACTACCCTTAACCACACAGGTTAGGCTGCTTCGTGTACTTGAAAACGGAGAGTTTATAAAAGTAGGTTCGTCTCAGGTACAAAAAACCAATGTGCGTATAGTAGCAGCAACAAACGTAAATATGTTTGAAGCCATTGAAAAGGAAAAATTTAGGGAAGACCTTTACTATCGTTTAAGTACAGTAGAGATTTTACTCCCTCCCCTGCGTGAACGTAAAGAAGACATCCACTTGCTGTTCAGGAAATTTTCTTCTGATTTTGCACACAAATATAAAATGCCTCCTATTAAACTGGATGATGATGCGGTACAGTTATTGTTGCGTTACCGCTGGAGCGGAAACATTAGGCAGCTGCGTAATATTGCAGAACAGATATCGGTACTGGAAACCAATCGTGATATTTCGCTTTCCACACTGCGCTCTTACCTACCGGATACAGGTACTAACCTGCCTGCCGTAGTTAGTGAGAAAAAAGCAGAAGGTGACTTTAGTAACGAAAGGGAAATACTGTACAAAGTACTGTTTGACATGAAAAGCGATTTAAACGATCTTAAAAAGCTTACCATGGAACTGATGCAAAACGGTAATACCAGCAAAGTACAGGAATCTAATAAAGGGCTTATCCAAAAAATTTACGGCAACAGTACAGTAGAGGATAACAGTCACAATTTTGAAGAGAGAATCCGTACAGAGGTTATGTCTCCACAAAACATAAGCCATCCTACCGAAACCGTAATAAATCATCATGACGATGACGACGACGATGATCATTACCTTTTTGCTGAAACGGTTGAGGAAGAGGAAACACTTCGTTTAGATGAAAAAGAAGTTGAGCTTATAAAAAAAGCGCTGGAACGAAATAAAGGAAAACGTAAGGCTGCTGCCGATGAGCTAGGAATATCTGAAAGAACATTATACAGAAAGATTAAGCAATACGATCTTTAATAAGGATTAATGAAATATTTAAAATTCATACTGGTTTTTGTAATAGCAGCTACTTTTAGCAGTTGTAACACTTATAGCTTTACAGGAATAAGTGTAGATGCCGATTCTTTTCAGGTAAAACATTTTCAGAATAATGCCGAACTGGTAGAACCGGGCATAGAGCGCACCTTTACCAATAAGTTACAGGAGCTGATACAAAACCAAACCCGCCTTAACCTAACCAACTCTAATCCTGATTTGGTTTATGAAGGCGAGATTACACAGTACCGCATATCTCCTATGACAGCCACTGCCAATCAGGGTGCGGCTCAAAACAGGTTAAGCATAACTGTAAATGTGAGATTTTCAAACAAAAATAATCCTGATGGGGATTTTGAAAAGCCTTTCAGCTTTTATTATGATTATAATGGGAACGACCTCCCTACAGGATCAGTACTTACAACTGCTGTTAATGAAATTTTTGAGAGGATAAGTCAGGATGTTTTTAACGAGTCGCTTACAAACTGGTCAAAAGCCTAATTAATAAAACACAACCTTTACTAATAAAAAAGGATAATGAGATATTTAAAATTCATACTTGTTTTAGTTGTAGCCACTACATTAAACAGTTGTAGTGTGTATAACTTTACAGGAACAGGTAAAATTGATGCCGAAACTTTCCAGGTAAACTATTTTCAAAACAGTGCCGAAATTGTAGAACCGGGTATAGAACGTACTTTTACATTAAGATTACAGGACCTGATACAAAACCAAACCAACCTTACCCTTACAAACTCGGGAGGTGATTTGGTTTACGAAGGTGAAATTACACAATACCGTATTTCGCCAATGACAGCCACTGCCGATCAGCGTGCGGCACAAAACAGGCTAAGCATTACAGTAAACGTAAGGTTTACCAATAAGAAAAACGACGACGACGATTTTGAAAAGCCGTTTAGTTTTTACTATGACTTTAGCGGTGATTCGTTACCTACGGGATCAGTACTTACAGCTGCTTTAGATGAAATTTTTGAAAGGATAACCCAAGACGTTTTTAACGAGTCGCTGGCAAAATGGTAATTAAATAAAAAGCTCCCTTAAAACAAATACATTTGAACACGAAAGATTTTACATACCTGCTTAATAAACCCTACAGTGTTACAGACAAGCACACCATGGATCTGGAAAGCGTACTTTACGAATTCCCGTATCTGCAAAGTGCGCGTGCCATACACTTAAAAGGCTTATACAACCAGGATAGCTTTCGTTATAATATGGAGCTAAAAAAAACGGCGTCACACACTAACGACCGTTCGGTACTTTTTGACTTTATCACCTCAGAGAATTTCCAGAGCATTCAAAAAGATTTTTTAGAGGAGAAAGAAAAAGCTATTGAGGAAATCACTGTTAAGGATACCGAAACTATACAAACAGAAACAGAAGAGACAGAAACTCCTACCCCTCCTGCTAACAGACTGGAGCGCTCTATAGAACAAACCATAAAAGAAGCAGAAGAAAATAAAAGGAAGGAAGAGGAAATTCACGACATCCCTGCCATAGTATCCTCACCTGTTTTTGTTCCTAAAGAAGAAAATGAGAAGCAAGTAAAGAATAGTGAACAGGAACCTCAACAGGATGAAACCGAAAAAAAACTGGAGATAGGCAAACCACTGGAGTTCAATAAGGCCGAACAGCATTCTTTTCAGGAATGGCTACAGCTTTCAAAACTCATGCCTATAAACCGCGAAACCGAACCGCAAGAAGAAATAACTGCGAAAAGCACAAACACAGTTGTAACTGAAGACGCCCCGATTGAAGAGCCCGAAAAGGAAGAAACAGAGAATTCAGGACCAACTTCTTTAGATAAAAAACTTGAACTTATAGATAAATTTATAGAATCAAACCCTAAAATAGTTCCTGTAAGAAATGCCACCCAACCCGTGGCAAACATAGAAAGAAGCAGCAGTGACAGCTCACTGCCTATGACTGAAACACTTGCAAGAGTATACCTGGAACAAAAAAAATATCAGAAGGCAATTCAAGCTTATGAAATTTTAATTTTGAAATATCCGGAAAAAAGTGTTTTCTTTGCAGACCGCATAGCGGATATAAAGATCTTACAACAAAATAATAATATAAATAACAATGGTTGACTTTTCAATTTTTCTGGTACTAATTGTAGTAGTAAGTTTCCTTTTGGTTTTAGTAGTTATGGTACAAAACCCTAAAGGAGGAGGATTATCTTCTTCATTCGGAGGAACTCAAATGATGGGTGGTGTACAAAAGACAACAGACTTTCTTGATAAAAGTACCTGGACTCTTGCCACTGTTCTAATCGCTTTAATTTTATTATCTACTTTAAGTTTCTCTAACGGAAGTACAAATAGTATTATTGACGAGAGCGCTGTTCCAACTACAACGGCTCCTGCTGCTACTGAAGAAGCTGCACCCGCCGCTACTGAAACTCCTGCTGTAACAGAAGGAGAAGCTCAGGAATAGTTTCAACATACAATATAAAAAAATGCCAGCCTGTCAGTGCTGGCTTTTTTTTTGCCATAAACCTGACAGTTTTATGGATTGGCACAATTTCTGAAAAATTCAAAACAGTTAATTTTAAAAACAATAAACATAAATAGTAATTCATATGGCTTTAAACATTAAACCACTTTCAGATCGAGTTCTGATAGAGCCCGTAGCCGCAGAAACTCAAACTGCTTCAGGTATTTTTATCCCTGACACTGCTAAAGAAAAACCACAAAAAGGTATTGTAGTAGCCGTAGGTAACGGAACTAAAGACCATGACATGACAGTTAAGGTTGGTGATACTGTTTTATACGGTAAATATGCAGGAACTGAACTTAAATTTGAAGGTAAAGATTACCTTATAATGAAAGAAGAAGAGATTTTTGCAGTAATCTAATAAGAGTTTAATATTTTTTAAAAACATATAACCAGAATACAACATGGCAAAAGAGATAAAATTTGATATAGAGGCACGCGACGGTTTAAAGCGTGGTGTTGATGCGTTAGCTAATGCTGTAAAAGTAACATTAGGGCCTAAAGGACGTAACGTAATTATAAGCAAATCATTTGGCGGACCAACCGTAACTAAAGACGGTGTATCGGTAGCTAAAGAAGTTGAACTTGAAGATCCACTTGAAAACATGGGTGCTCAAATGGTGAAAGAAGTAGCTTCTAAAACTAATGACCTAGCCGGTGACGGTACTACAACAGCAACTGTTTTAGCACAGGCTATCGTTAAAGAAGGACTTAAAAACGTAGCTGCAGGCGCTAACCCAATGGACCTTAAAAGAGGTATTGACAAAGCGGTTGAAGCTATTGTAGCTAACCTTTCTGAACAAACTAAAGAAGTAGGAAGTACTACAGATAAAATCAAACAGGTTGCTTCTATCTCTGCAAATAACGACGAATCCATAGGTGAGCTTATCGCTACTGCTTTTGGTAAAGTAGGTAAAGAAGGTGTTATCACTGTAGAGGAAGCTAAAGGTACAGATACTTATGTTGACGTAGTTGAAGGAATGCAGTTTGACAGAGGTTACCTATCGGCTTACTTTGTTACCAACTCAGAAAAAATGGAAGCGGAACTAGAGAACCCTTACATTTTACTATATGACAAAAAAGTATCTTCAATGAAAGATCTTCTTCCTGTACTTGAGCCCGTAGCTCAGTCTGGAAAACCACTTCTTATCATTGCTGAAGATGTAGATGGCGAAGCTCTTGCTACACTTGTAGTAAACAAATTAAGAGGTGCGCTTAAAATTGCTGCTGTTAAAGCTCCTGGCTTTGGTGACAGAAGAAAAGCACTTCTTGAAGATATCGCTATCCTTACAGGGGGTACTGTAATTGCTGAAGAAAGAGGTTACACTCTTGAAAACGCAACACTTGATATGCTTGGTACTTGTGAAAAAGTAACTATAGATAAAGACAATACTACAGTTGTAAATGGTGCCGGTGATGCAGAAAACATCAAAAACCGTGTTAACCAGATCAAAGCACAAATGGAGTCGACCACTTCAGATTACGACAGAGAGAAACTACAGGAACGTCTTGCTAAGTTAGCAGGTGGTGTTGCTGTACTTTATGTTGGTGCTGCTAGTGAAGTGGAGATGAAAGAGAAAAAAGACAGAGTTGACGATGCATTACATGCAACAAGAGCTGCTGTTGAAGAAGGTATTGTAGCAGGTGGTGGTGTAGCTTTACTTAGAGCTAAAGCCGTACTAGCTAACATTAATGCTGATAATGCAGATGAGGCTACAGGTATCCAGATTGTTTCTCGTGCTGTTGAGGCTCCGCTTAGAACAATCGTGGAAAACGCGGGTCTTGAAGGATCTGTAGTAGTTTCGAAAGTTGCTGAGGGTACTGGTGACTTTGGTTACAATGCTAAAACAGACGAGTATGTAGACATGCTGGGCGCAGGTGTTATTGACCCTAAAAAAGTAACTCGTGTAGCTCTTGAAAATGCTGCTTCGGTTGCAGGTATGATACTTACAACAGAGTGTGCTTTAATCGATATTAAAGAAGAAGGTGCTGCCGGTGGCGGAATGCCAATGGGTGGCGGAATGCCTGGAATGATGTAATAACTAACATCACAACAATATACACAAAGGAGCCTTAGGGCTCCTTTTCTTTTTTAAAATAATTGAAAAAGGCATACTTTAGCAAAACCAAAAAATAATTGCACAATAACAATCACACCTACATGAAAAAGAAAATTAAAGCATTGCTACTATGCATTGCACTCGCAAACGGGCTAGCCTCTTTTGCACAGCAATCCAGAAAAGAAGAGATTGCAAAAAAGTTTGAAGATTACTTCCTCCTCGAACGAGAAAACATCCATGCACACTTTGACAAAAATGTTTTTTTAACAGGAGAAAGCGTTTGGTTTAAAGGCTATGTATTTCATCGAAAATACAATATTCCTTTTTTCTCCTGCGTAAATATTTTCGCAAACCTTATTGATGAAAACGGAACTGTTTTAGAAACAAAACTCCTGTACGGTAACCTTGGTGATTTTACCGGAAACTTTAAACTTAACAACAGTTTAAAGTCCGGAAAATATTATATCCAGTTTTACACTAACTGGATGAACAACTTTACCGAGGACGAGTCCTCAGTGTATGACATAACAGTTATAAATGAAGAAATGGGTATACCGGCTTCCCTAACTAAAAATGCAGAAGCCGAGATAAACATAACCCTAAAACCCGAAGGCAACTTTATTAGCGATTGTACAAACACAATAGCAGTACATGTAACCGGATGCGACAATACTCCTCTTAATATTGACAAGGCTATAGTGCTAAACAATAAAGGAGAAGAGACAAAAGAGATAACTTTAAACAAGTTAGGCTATGGCAGATTTGACATTTCTGCAAACAACTCAGCAGATTATACAGTACAAATAGAATTAAACGGACATAAATACAGCCAGCCCTTACCTCCTATTGAGGCAAAAGGAATCATCATGGATGTAAACAGCTATATAATGGCCGAAAAAACCATTATTAAGCTAAGAACCAACCCCTTTACCTACAACGACATTAAGGGCAAAACATACTACGCAGTCATAAACAAAGACAACAAAACATCTGTTATTGATTTCTCTTTTAACGACAATCAACTGGAACAAACTATCCTTCTTCAAAACAAAGATCTTTTTGAAGGAGTAAATACACTACGCATTCTGGATACTGACCTTAAAGAAATAGGACAGCGACTTTTTTACATACACCCTGAAACCACTGTAAATACCGACATCAAAAAAACATTTGACGATAACGGAACCGTAGAGTTTAAAGGAAAAGTAAACAGCAGTAGCATGAGCCTTAGTGTATCTGTTTTACCGGCAAACACAATAAGCATAACCGAAAAAGAAGACATTTATAGCGATTTCCTTCTCTCTCCTTATATTGACGGACAGGTAAAAACTACCGCTAAACAATATTTTAGTAACCTATCAAGAACAAGTAAATATGAACTTGATCTGTTCCTAATGTGCCAAACCAGTAAATACAACTGGAACAGCATAAAAAACAACCCTCCAAAACAAAACTATACTTTTGACATTGGACTGTCTCTAAAAGGCATAATAAATAAGAGAAGATCATTAAAAGGGCATTATGTTATAATCTCCTCTTTTAAAGGCTTACTGAATGAAAGGGCTTATGTAACCGATAATAATGAATTTTACCTCAACAACTTAATTGTGCCTGACTCATGTAATGTAAGTTTCTCTTTGGTCAAACCAGGACAAAAACCAGAACCTTTAAGATTGACCCCTCAGGTATCAAACAATATAAGATCGTTTAATAAGCCCTACAAACCCGTTAAAGTTTCCTGCATCAATTATACTACAGATACTGATTCAGAAATTGCTTTACCTAAATATAACTCTCAAAGCGTTATGCTCGAAAACATAACTATTGATGCTGATGCTACTAAAAAACTAAAATATGCAAGAGGATCTGGAAATGGCTTACTAAGAGGATATAAAATTAGTGAAGATGATGCTATCAGCTTTTTCTATCTGCTTGATTTTATAAGATACCATGGTTTTGATGTAACCAAAACGCCAATGGGAGATATTAATATTACCGGAAGGACAAGAAACACCTTTAACGGGCAGCCTACAACCCCAATGATTTATATGAATACCTGGCTATTAATGAGCTTTGATGTATTAGATGGTATTCAAACCTCTGAAGTCGATGAGCTTTACATTAACCAACACATGCCTGTACCGGGAGTTGACAACAAAATGGGAATGATTAAAATTTACCTTAAACCAGGAGGAGGTTTTAAATCGAAAAAGAAACAAACTGAAACTGCTTTTCTTATCAAAAATGGGTTTGAAGAAAATAAGCAATTCAAAAACGCTGAATACCTTTCAACTTATGATGATATAGGTTTTCAAAACTTCGGACTGATAGATTGGCATCCCACAATAATTACAAACGAGAAAGGAGAGTTTAGCTTTAGTATACCTAAACTTTATTCGGGCAAAGTTAAAATACTTATAGAAGGTATTGCCCCCGACGGAAAAATGGTTTCGGAAATAAAAACAGTAAACTTATAAAAAAGAGGGTGTTAAATATTTTAACACCCTCTTTTTTTTGTACCTTACCCAAACTATGAAAAAGTGCCTTACAACAATAGTATTTTTCTGTATCTCAATATCATTACCTATTTACGGACAGGAAAATAAAATACAGCAAATCTCTTCAATAGTTAAAAATTACTATTCTCTTGAGAGAGAAAATATACATGTCCACTTTAGTAAAAATATCTTTATTACTAACGAAAACATATGGTTCAAGGGCTATGTATATTACAGTAAAAAAAACGCCCCTTTTTTCACCACAACAAACATTTTTGCTGTACTAAAAAACTCTGAAAACAAAACTTTAGACTCAAAATTATTATATGGTAGTTTAGGAAGCTTTGAAGGTAGTTTTGAACTCCCGACTAACATGGCTTCGGGCAGTTACTATTTACAGTTTTATACCAACTGGATGAATAATTTTAAAGAAGACCAGTCTGCCATATATAAAATTGAAGTAATTAACCCCGACAATCCCAGCCAAAGTACTACAAACGATGCAGAGGTTAAAATAAATGTATACCCCGAAGGAGGCGTGTCTCTCAAAAACAAAACAAACACAATGGTCGTATCGGTTAAGGGTTGTAAAAACCAGCCTTTACCTGTTACAGAAGTTACTCTTTTCAACAACACCGAAACAATTCAAACTATACCGCTTGATAATAACGGTTACGGAAAATTTGAATATTATTACCTTGAAGAAAATCCGGCAGACTCATTAAGTCTTGATTTTCTCAACCAAACTTATAAAACAGCACTACCAAAAGCCCTAAAAAAAGGAATAACTGTTAAGCTCACTAACAAAACAGGCACTAACAATACTTCGCTGGAATTAAAAACCAATAAAAACACTTATCAGGATATAGAAAACAAACCTTTTTATATTTTGATACATAAAGACGATAATGCTTTTTTACTGGAAACTAAATTTACCGATAACGTTACAGACCATAAACTGGTTATCAATGACGATTACTTATTTAACGGATTAAACACTATAAGGGTGCTGGATAATGATTTAAATGAAGTAGCACAAAGACTACTATATAAAAGATTTGAAAGCAATTCACATGTAAAAATCACCGGAAATAAAGCAGAAAATACAGATATAGTATTTACTGCCGAAACAACAGCCAATACTAATTTAAGCATCACCATATTACCTTTACAAACTAAAACCCTTAACAATAACAACATTCTAAACGACTTCTTACTTGTGCCTTATATTGAGGATTCTCCTGATATAAATACTTCTGAATATTTTAACAACAGTTCACAACCTAATGAAAGCCTTGACCGATACCTTATTTGCTGTAAGAGTAAATACATATGGCAAAATATGAAACAAAACCCGCCAAAAGAAAACTATACTTTTGATATGGGCTTAAAAATTAAAGGTGTAATTAATCAAAACTTAAAAAACGGTAAAGAATATTCTGTGAGACTTACCTCCTACGGAACCATTATTGATGAAAAAACCGAGGTTGTAAACAATAATGAGTTTTATTTTGACAACCTGATACTGCCCGATTCCACTAAGCTTACTTTTGAATTACTACAAAACGGCAAAAACATAAATCCCAAATTATACACAACAACATTAAACAATACTTCACAGTACAACGCTTCACATGTACCAAGCCAAAATATTTGTTTTACTGATAGTATCAGCAAACCTTTCGCCTACATACCTGATATACAAAAAAACACAATAGCATTAAAAGAGGTTATTGTTAAAGGAAAAAGAGAAGAGCTTAAGTATGCAACAACACTAGGCAATGGACAACTAAGAGGGTATAAAATAACAGAGGAAGACTACCTGAGTTCCCCTACTGTTCTCGACCTCATAAGATATGAAGGTTTTGAGGTAAGAAACAGGCCCGATAGTGCTATTGCAGTTTATGGTCGCTGGAAAAATACCATTAACGGTATGAAAAACTCACCCGATGTGTTTTTGGACGGTATTCGCCTTATAAAGCTGGATATTTTAAGAGACATTCTAACCAGTGATATCGATGAATTTTATATCAACAAGCACATGTCGGTACCAACATTACAAAACAGAATTGGAATAATAAAAATATACCGTAAAAGAAAGTCTTTCAGTAAGACTAAAGATAAACCTGTATTTGATTATGTTTTAGAAAACGGATTTGAAAAAATAACGCCTTTTACAAACACTACATATACAAATGGTTACACCGGTAGTGGTTTTAATAACTACGGACTGATTCACTGGATCCCCACAACAATAAGCGATGAGAACGGAAAATTTAGCTTTAGCATTCCGCAGACATATAAAGGAGAAGCTAAGTTGGTTATTGAAGGGCTTTCGCCCGAGGGTAAAATCATCTCTCAGATTATTACCATTAACTTATAATTAAAAAGCGGGTTATATACCCGCTTTTTAATTAGTTGAACAAAACCTGATACTGGGCTATAATAGCACCCTTACTTCCGGTTTTCTCTCCTCCTATATCATATATTGGTCGGCTTTGATAAGCAACGGTAAACTTAGATACATTTCCGTCCAATAACCAGTTAACCCCGGCATCAAAAAAGTTCATAGCATCATTCAGTCTGTCATAATCGGCATGCTGCAATGACACATAAGGCATTAGGGTGGTTTGTCCTATAAGGTTATCCTTAAACTTATAACCTACCTGAGCATAAATCACAGTCCCTGTACCATACATAGGGAAACTGTTTCCTCCCCCGTTAAGTATAACAGGGTTATTACTGCCGTTTGCCGGATTCATAGCTCCGCCATTACGAATGTAGTTTTTCCCAAAGTCATAACTGGTTACATTACCATAAAAACTCACAGCCTGCCCACTAGCGCCTATAGGAGCATCATAAAACACATCGGCAGCAAAGTGTACCATATCGCTTTTCTCTACATCTCCTGTGCTGTTAAGCATCCACATAGCATCCTTTTGGTAAATAAAGCCTGCTCCTATATTAAACACCTTCTTTTTACCCTGATATGTTCCGGTTAAATAGGGCGTCATGTTAGACTCCTGATCCAAAAACTGGTATTGGAAATAACCGTTCCACTGCATTTCAGATGGATCGGTAGAAAAAGTAGCTTCGTTTACTACCGGAGGTGAGTTTTTAACCTCCAGCGGATCGGCCATTTGCAGGCGGTAGTCCAGCTTACCCAACTTACCTTTTAGAAAAACCGAAAGCTTCCTTAAAAACTGATCGTTCACATCATTGGTCGTTTGTAAAAACAACGGTGCATCTATCCCTAAAACAGAACCAACAGAAGGCGACGAGAAACGTGACAACCCGCTCCATCCTGACAAACCTATACCTATGGAAAGTCTGGCTTTATCTACGGCATATTCACCATAGGCATCGTGTACAAAAAAACCAAGTTTCCTGTCGGATATGGTATTAAAGTTATTTTCTCCAAACTGACTGTATGCAAAAACCCTGTCGGTTAACTGCCCGTACATTTGTACTCTGTAACGACGGATACCAATATCGGCACCGCTACTTTTCTCAACTCCGTTTATAGTAGTCCCGGGATTATAATCCATACTCCTAAGCCAGGCTTGGGTCATAAAGGTAAATTTCACATAGTTACTTCCGTCTTCATTAAGGTAGAGTTTCCGGTCTTTAAAAAATTCCTGCGCCTGTGTGCTTTCAGGTAAAAATGTTGCGGATAGCCCCAAAAAGGCCAGCGCATACTTTAGGTTTTTCATAAGGTGATTATGGTTAATAGTAAGTACTTGCAATTT
Source organism: Flavobacterium sp. C4GT6 (assembly GCF_036347315.1). Classification (NCBI taxonomy): domain Bacteria; kingdom Pseudomonadati; phylum Bacteroidota; class Flavobacteriia; order Flavobacteriales; family Flavobacteriaceae; genus Flavobacterium; species Flavobacterium sp. C4GT6. The sequence continues at coordinate 22,371 of NZ_JAZGZU010000018.1, read as the reverse complement.
AATGATTCCGACTGTAGGGCACAATCAAAGCACTTGCTTTAACTATAAAAAAGTGAAAAAATAAGCTGTTTTAATAACAATAGGGCAAAAAAAATCCCGAATTGAATTCGGGATTTACTTTTTTATCTGTTTTTCTATTCCATACGGTCATACATACAGCAGGTATGCAGTTTCTGAAAATCCTCTTCGGTCGCTTTTACAATTTCGGTATCATGCCCTACTTTAGCTACGGCTTTACAAACATCCTCAACACTGGCTTTGTTCTCATCCAATATAATGTGAAGATCCTGATGATCTGCATGCCATTCGGCCGACTTAACACCTTTCACACTGAAAGCCGCTTTTTCAATACGCTTTTTACACATATCGCAGTTACCGTTTACAGCAAATTCATATTTAGCGTTCTTACTTTTTTTAACTTCTTTATCCTGTGCCTGTGCTGTTAATCCGAAAAGAGTTACCAACACTACTAATACTATATTTTTCATGATTTAATTTTTTGACTGTTAAATATATACTTTTTTTATTACTTGATTTTAAACCTTAGTCCGGCGTAGTACATCTGTCCAAAAACCGGAGCATATACAATAGATGTATCAAAATACTGGCCAAAAGGGTCATCTACCCCAACAATAGCCTTATTTTGCCTATAATTACCAATATTCTCCCCTCCTACATATACCTCAAACACACTTGAGAAGGTTCTTGTAACTTGGGCATTCATTAGCGAGAAAGCCGGAGCATAATCCCCCATTCGGTACTGAACAGGGTTACTACCCGTATATGGCAGACGTTGTTTACCCATCCAATTATAGGTAAAGTCAAACTTCCATTGCTTACCACCTTCGGCAATATGGGTTTCATAAGCTAAGTTGGTAAAGAAGCGGTGTTTTGCCTGTAATGGTTTATCCTGTGCACCCGAAAGGTAGTCGGTTTGAATATCGTAGTACTTGTATGCTGTACGGATATTAAAATGACGGGTAATTTCATAGTTCAGCTCTACCTGCAGGCTATTAGCATACGACTTACCGTCTAGATTATAAAACAATACCTGTTGCGGACTGGCATACAAATCGACCACTGCCTGATTTTGGAAATCGGTTCTGTAAAAATCGACAACAAACTCGGCATTTCTGTTAAACAGAGGGAATCCCTGTACAAAGCTCAAGCCGTAGTTCCATGCAATTTCAGGATCCAATCCATACACTTTACCCCCTGAGTTAAGGATACTCATTACCCTAGAGCTACCAAACAGCGATTGATTTTCGGCAAAAATATTAGCTGCCCTTTTCCCGCGTCCAAATGATGCTCTTACCGTTGCCTTATCCCACGGATTATATTTTAAGTGCATTCTTGGTGTTAAAAATGCGCCTAAACGATTATGGTAATCAAACCTACCTCCGGCAACTATACTAAAGTTTCGGGTATTATCATAAGTATACTCAAAAAAAGCACCCACACTGTTATCAATACGACTATGGTCTATAGTATTTACAAACTCTCCATAATTATCGTAAGTAACATTAAGACCTGTAGAAAATTTGTTTAGAGTATTACTTATTATCGAACTGAATATCAAATTAGAGTAAAAACTCTTCTGGTCTATATCATACTGATTAAACCCAAAGTAAGAATCCTGATTATGCCAGTTAAAAGCCGTTTGCCAACCAATGCTCTGGTAAGGCATATCGGGGAAAACATACCCAAGTTTGGTAGAGATATCCAGTTTATCGGTATTTATCTCGGCACCCCAGTGATTAGTAGTAAACTTATCGGTATCCGGATCAAAATCAACCTCACCGGTTTGTTTCTCATCCCTCATATAACGAAGGTTAATAAAACTTATCCATCCGGTTTCAGGATTATTGTACTGCCAGCGGTTCATTACATTGATTTGCTTTGCCAACGGATTATCTAAAAACCCATCGTCGTTCATATCGTTTTTAGACACCCTTGTATTACCGTGAACAAAAAGACTACTGCTCCAGTGATCGTTTAGTTTTTTATTGAAATGAGTATTCAGTTCAAAACGCCCACCCTGCGAACCATATGCATTTAAAAAGAACGGAATATCCATAGCAGGCTTTAACAGCTCGTAGTTGATCTGTCCTGATATACTCTCATAACCGTTAATAACAGGACCTGCACCTTTGGTTATCTGGATACTCTCTACCCATGTACCCGGTATGAATGATAATCCATATGCCTGTGAGGCACCACGAACAGAAGGAATATTCTCTTCAGATATTAACAGGTACGGACTGGTAAGTCCCAGCATTTTAATTTGCCTGTTTCCTGTAAGGGCATCAGAGAAGTTTACATCAATAGAAGGATTGGTTTCAAAACTCTCGGCTATATTACAACAAGCCGCTTTAAGCAACTCACCGGAGCTCATATTAACAACATTAGCTGCCGATGCGCTTGTACGCTTTAGACTTTTTCTTGTTTTATCTATCACCACATTATCAAGCTCACTCTCTTTAGATGGTTTAAGCGAGTGACTTATAAAATCAGGAGATGAAACAGTAAGCGTATCGGTAGTATAACCAATATAGCTCACCAATAGTTTATTGTATTCCGTTTTGTAAGGGATTTCAAAAGTACCGTTAGCTTCTGTAGAGGCGCTAACGTTTGTATTAAGCCAGTAAAGGCTGGCTCCCGGTAGCGGCTGGTTGTTTTCATCAAGCACCTTACCGCTTAGCTTATCCTGTGCCTGTACCATAATGGTGCACAGCAAAGCCGTGTAAAATAATATATTACGCATAAAAATATTTTAATGTTAACGAGTAGCATTCCCCATTACAGGGACATCAAACTGAAAAACATTAAAATCAGGCGTATAGAATGTATTGACAATAGAGCTTAAAGAGCGGGGGCGCATTGGCCTCGCAGTAAAAGGAAGTATTTATCTGTTTTACAAAAGGAGTTTTGTAAGCAACATCAATTGGTTGCCAGGTATCGGCAACATAAAAAGCACCAAGATCAAGCTGAAGTGATTTTACAAGTATATTATCACTCTTATCATGAGGTTTTACAACGTCATTCTTACAGCATTTTTTACCGGTTTCGGTTTTCATGACACAACAACCCTTGTCCTCTTTTTGGGTATTAGCCATGCATGGCTCATCCAGTTTATAGGCAAGCGTAACCGATGCTATCTCTCCGTGGCAATAATGTACATTAAGCGCAAACCCCGTGTTAGACATTAACAGGAGTGCAGCCAAAAGTATGTTTATGTGCCTTTTAAGTTTCATTGTGCCACAAATTTATACATTTAATTTAAAGTGGTATCACCCCACCCTCTGTTAAAACGCAAAATGTGTGAATTTTATATTTTTTAACACAAAAAAAACATAAGCCAGAATGTTTTAATAAATAATTTTGTATTAAATAATATACACTATGACATTTGAAGAGTTAAAACCGAAAGTTACAGATATACTGCACCATGACAACACTTTAAGAGATGAGAAACTATTACAGCTTTGCCATCTTTTAAAAGACAATATTGATTATTATGACTGGGTAGGCTTTTATTTCAGGAACGGAGACAAGGAAGAACTTTTACTGGGACCTTATGCCGGCGAACCTACAGATCATACCGTTATCCCTTTTGGTAAAGGTATTTGCGGGCAGGTAGCAGTTTCTAACGAAAACTTTGTGGTACCCGATGTAACTGCACAGAACAATTATATTGCCTGCAGTATTACAGTAAAATCAGAAGTGGTGGTTCCGCTTTTTGTAGATGGAAAGAACATAGGCCAGATAGACATTGACTCTAACGTACTGGATGCTTTTAGCGAACTGGATGAGCGTTTCCTGGAATTTGTAAACGAACAGGTAGCCAAGTTATTCTAACTTACTGATTACCTGATAAACTAAGTAGCTTTTAAAGTTATTTAGCAAAGTATTGCGGATATTAAAATATTGATTACCTTTGCACCCAATCGGGATAGGCCCGTTACATAAAAATTATTTAAACAAATATTGGCATGTACTTAACTAAAGAAGTAAAAGAGCAAATCTTTACAAAACACGGTAAATCTGCAACTGATACAGGAACTGCAGAAGGACAGATTGCGTTATTCACATTCAGAATTAACCACTTAACTGAGCACTTAAAAAAGAATCGTCACGATTTTAACACTGAGCGTTCTCTTGTTAAGCTGGTAGGTAAAAGAAGAAGTCTTCTAGATTACCTTAAGAAGAAAGAGATTAACAGATACCGTGAGATTATCAAAGAATTAAACATCAGAAAATAATCGAGATGAAAAGAGGCGCCTGCGCGCCTCTTTTTGTTTTTATATATTTTGCATAAAAAAAGTTTTGGTTTTTCATTGGGGTTTAAACAACTACACACAACAACTACACAACTACAACGTACCCATTGTTTAATCAAAGAAATGGATTTATGATTCCAAATGTAACAAGAGAAATTATCGATCTTGGAGATGGAAGAAGCATCTCGATCGAAACGGGGAAACTAGCAAAACAGGCAGATGGTTCTGTAGTAGTACAAATGGGCAATGCCATGCTGCTAGCAACTGTAGTTTCCGCAAAAACTGCCGCTCCGGGCATTGACTTTTTACCGTTAACGGTAGATTATCGTGAAAAATTTGCGGCCGCGGGCCGTTTTCCGGGCGGATTCTTTAAACGTGAAGCAAGACCAAGTGACGCAGAGGTATTAACCATGAGGTTAGTAGACCGTGTACTTCGTCCGCTTTTCCCGGATGATTACCACGCTGAAACGCAGGTAATGATTCAACTTATGTCTCACGACGAAAACGTAATGCCTGATGCACTTGCAGGTCTTGCAGCTTCTGCTGCACTTGCAGTATCAGACTTACCTTTCCACACACTTATCTCAGAAGTTCGTGTAGCACGTGTAGATGGTAAATTTATCATCAACCCAAGCAGAGAACAACTGGAGCAGTCTGACATCGATATGATGATTGGTGCTTCAAGCGACTCTATCGCAATGGTTGAAGGTGAAATGAAAGAGATATCTGAAAAAGAAATGGTGGAGGCAATTAAATTTGCTCACGATGCCATTAAAGCTCAGATAGCTGCTCAGGAAAAACTTAAAGCTGCCATAGGCAAAGAAATCAGAACTTACGAAGAGGAAGCTACTGATGCCGATGTTGAGAAAAAAGTATACGACCTTTCATACGACAAGTATTTTGCTGTTGCTAAGGAAAGTTCTTCTAAACAGGAACGTTCTGAGAAATTCAGCGTTATTAAGGAAGAGGTTCTTGCTGCCTTTACAGAAGAGGAGCAACTTGAACTTGCCGACCTGATTAGCAAATACATTTACAAGTCGCAAAAAGAAGCTGTAAGAAACGTAATCCTTGATTTAGGCGTACGTCTTGACGGAAGAAAAACAAACGAGATACGCCCTATTTGGTGTGAAGTGGACTACCTACCTTCAACACACGGTTCAGCTATATTCACAAGAGGTGAAACTCAGGCACTGGCAACAGTTACCCTAGGTACATCACGTGAGGCTAACGTTATCGACCTACCGTCTGAGCAGGGAGAAGAGAACTTCTACCTACACTACAACTTCCCTCCTTTCTCTACCGGTGAAGCAAAACCGCTAAGAGGAACTTCAAGAAGAGAAGTTGGTCACGGTAACCTTGCACAACGTGCACTTAAAAACATGCTTACAGACGAGAACCCATACACTGTTCGTGTAGTATCTGAAGTACTTGAATCTAACGGTTCATCTTCTATGGCTACTGTATGTGCAGGTACACTTGCCCTTATGGATGCAGGTGTTAAAATTGCAAAACCGGTATCTGGTATTGCAATGGGATTAATCTCTGACGATAAAACAGGCAGATGGGCTGTACTTTCAGACATCCTTGGTGATGAAGATCACTTAGGTGACATGGACTTTAAAGTTACAGGTACTGCCGATGGTATTACTGCATGCCAGATGGATATCAAGATTGAAGGACTTAACTACGAAATCATGGAGCAGGCTCTTGAGCAGGCTCGCGAAGGTCGTCTTCATATCCTTGATAAACTTACTGAAGTTATTAGCCAGCCAAGAGAAACTGTTAAGAAACATGCTCCTAAAATTGTTAAGGTTACCATACCTGGTGCATTTATTGGTGCTCTTATCGGTCCTGGCGGAAAAGTTATCCAGGAACTTCAAAAAGCTACAGGTACAACTATCGTTATTAACGAGGTTGACGAGCAGGGTGAAGTTGAAATTCTTGGTACTGATCCGGACGGAATGCAGGCTGTACTTAGCAAAATCGACTCTATCATATTCAAACCACAGGTGGGCGAAACTTACAGCGTAAAAGTTGTAAAAATGCTTGACTTTGGTGCAGTAGTAGAGTACGTTCAGGCTCCGGGTAACGAAGTACTGTTACACGTATCTGAATTAGCATGGGAACGTACAGAAAATGTTTCTGACGTTGTTAATATGGGTGACGTGTTTGATGTGAAATACATTGGTATCGATCCTAAAACCAGAAAAGAGAAAGTTTCAAGAAAAGCATTATTACCAAGACCTCCAAGAGATGAGAATCGTCCGCCAAGAGACGAGAACCGTGCTCCAAGAGAGAACAGAGGACCTCGCCCTAACAGGGATAATAACAGAGGACCAAGAAATAATGACAAAGACGGTAATAAGGAAGCTTAATATTTTATAAGGTTAATTCATAAAAACCCTGCTATATAGCAGGGTTTTTTATTTAACTTAGCGTTTTGTTTCTATAATATGTCATCAAAAAAAGCAGCAGCCACAAGGCTTAACATACTACAAAAAGCATTTGAGCTGGTTTACCAAAACGGTTACCGCACCACCAGTGTAGACGAGATTATCGCAACCACACAGGTAACTAAAGGTGCTTTTTTTTATCATTTTAAAAATAAGGACGAAATGGGACTTGCCATGATAAACGAGGTTATGCAACCCGGCATGCGCAAATCACTTATAGAAGCACTACCTAATAACGGCAACCCGGTTGAGGAAATTTACAACATGATGGAATCCCTCCTGCTTAAAGATCCGTTTTTTATTATAAAATACGGCTGCCCTGCTATAAATATGGTGGAAGAAATGGCATCATACAATGAGGCTTTTAATAAAGCGCTTTCCCAACTGGTCATACAATGGGAAGAAGCCATAACCACTACCCTGGAAAACGGAAAAGCTATTGGAAAGATAAATAGTAATACCAACTCAAAAGAAGCGGCACAGTACATTATATCAGGCTATGGAGGAATAAGAAACCTAGGAAAAATTCACGGAAAACCAAGCTATATAAGCTATTTATCACAGTTCAAAAAATATCTCAACACCTTGAAATAATTTTTTTACCCAAAAACATACTAATTAGTATGTTTTTATTATTTTTGCCCTGTCAATCATCAATCAAAACACAGTTATGTATTCATTTTTACTCCCCGTCCACTCGGTTTTCAGGTGGGCTGTAGTTTTTAGTCTAATCTATGCCATAATTATTTCGGCAAAGGGTTACTTCGGCAAAACCGCCTTTACCAAAACCAGCAATTCCATAAGGCACTCGACTGCTACCATTGCACACATACAGCTTATTACCGGAATAATACTGTATGTAAAAAGTCCGTTTGTAAAACAGTTTTTCGCCACAGCAAACAATACAGGTGAAACCCTGTTCTTTGGGATCATTCACATATTGCTAATGTTATTAGCAATTGTTTTAACCACTATAGGTTCGGCAAAATCAAAAAGAGAAAAAACAGACGAAACAAAATTTAAAACCATGCTGATATGGTTTAGCCTAGCCGCCCTGCTAATATTATTAGCAATACCCTGGCCTTTCTCACCTCTCGCTAACCGACCTCTAATCCGCTTTTAATTATGAAAAAAATACTTAAAACTAATGTTGGAAGACTGAGATTAATAGGCTTTCTGGAAGGTACATCGTTACTTGTGTTACTGTTTGTAGCTACTCCCTTAAAGCACTTTTACGGTTACCCACATCTGTCAACCACACTTGGAACCATACATGGAGCATTGTTTCTTTTATTTGTATTTAACACCCTAAGCGTAGGCGTGGAACAACAATGGCAGTTTAAAGTCACCACCTGGAAAGTTCTGCTCGCCTGTATCATTCCGTTTGGCACATTTTATATAGATAAAACGATCCTTAAAAAAATCGAATTATAATTTTAAAAAAGCCCTGCTATGCTATGTAGCAGGGCTTATAATTTTAAACTAAGCCAGTACAGTACCCTTGCTAAAAAATAACAGGCATCGAGAAAAAATAAAGAATGTTGCCACAGCCTGCACAAAAAAACAAGCATTTTACTAACCGTTAAAAAACCTGTTCCGTTTAATATCCTTTCCCTGTCTTATTAACCATGCATGATAACAACTGGGAACATCGTGTGTCCAGCGCGGAAGGAACAGAATAATAAGATAGACGTCCAAATGAGATATAAGAGCAAAAGCCACAGCTAGTGTAAATGTCCAGCCTGCATAACCGAAACCTAATATCCCAAAAAAAGCAACAAAAAGAGTTAAGCCCCATATTTTGGAAAGAAAGGCATGCGTACAGGTTTCCTTTCCAAATTTTAAAATACTAAACAAATAAGTAAGACCTTCCATCACAAATATCATAATAACGGCATATTTATTATGTATCACAATACCGGGATTAAGTAACCAGGCACACCATCCGGCAGAGAGCCAGAAAAGTAAATCTGTCTGGCTATCCATTCTCCTCAATTTCTCTGTTGAAACTCCAGTATTCCTAGCCACTATACCATCAAATATATCCGACAAAATACCTAACAGTAATAAAATAACTAAAGGGAGCCGGGCATCATCTTCATAAACATAAGCCAACGCAATCATTACAGGAGCTAGAAGAAATCGAAAACCAATCAATAAATACGGTACATTTTTCATAATAAGCTGATTAAAAGTTCAGCTCAAAACTATTGTGTATATTGCAATTAACTTTGCGGTAATAAATTAAAAAGCAAATAGTATTTGCGATTTTCACAAATGAATAATCAGGATAAACTTTTAAAAACCATAAGACAGCACAGCCAGTCGGCATCATTTATAGACGAGATTGCTTCTATACTCAATATTAGCTATGATGCTGCACACAGGAGAATATCCCAAAAAAGCAAGTTTAGTATTGACCAAACAATAGCACTATGCAGTCATTATGCCATATCAATGGATACCCTGTTCAGTAACAGCAGTAAGGTAGTCGTAGAAAAAACAGCCGAAATAAAAAACATGGCAAACCTAACCGACTACTTTAAAGACTCGGCACAAAAACTGGAAGCTTACAAAAACTACACTGATTCGGTTATGTATTATTCGGCAAAGGATATTCCGTTATTCCACACCATTAGCGGAACATTACTCTCCAAGTTTAAGCTCTATGTATGGCTTGATCTTCTTAGCGGACAGCAACACGAAAAGTTTGAGAATTTTACCGTTAGCGGTTCGTTGCTTGAACACAGTCAAAAACTTAACAACGTATACAAAAATGTAGAGGTAAAAGAGATTTGGAACGACACTACTATAAACAGCACCATACAACAGATATATTACTTTTTTCAGTCGGGACTATTAACACTGGCTAACGCTATGCTTATTTGTAACGACCTTAAAGCCATACTTAATGAAGTTGAGCAGAAATGTTCCAAAAATGATTCGGGTTATCATTTGTACTATAACGAACTGCTTTTACTAAACAACAACGTACTGTTATCATCGGTAAAACAAAAATCACTGTTTATACCCTACACCATGTTAGGATACTTTATTACGGGAGATAGTGATACCTGCCAAAGCACAGAAGATTACTTTAACTATCAAATAAAAAACTCAAAATCACTTAACCAGTCGGGTACACGCGACCGTAAACTGTTCTTTAACCGAATGCACCAAAAAATAGATTTCTACATTCAGCGTATGAACAGCGAACTGGATTACAACTTCTAAAACACACAACCATGCAAACCGATTTAACTTACAGGGAAGCATTAATTACCGATATTCCGCAAATACAATATGTAAGGCATGCTGTTAAGGAGAATACTCTCTCTAACCCCGAATTGGTTAAAGACAGCGATGTGGAAGATTATATTACCCGTCGCGGTAAAGGCTGGGTTGCCATAGCAAACAATACTATTGTGGGGTTTGCTATAGTAAGCACAGCAGATAATAACGTATGGTCATTGTTCATTTTACCGAAATTTGAAAACAAAGGCATCGGCAAAACCCTTCATAATATAATGATGGACTGGTATTTTTCACAAACGCAGGAAACCATTTGGCTTAGTACCGGTACAGGCACACGTGCCGAAACATTTTACCGCCTTAAAGGATGGGAAGATGCCGGGGCTTATGGCACTCAGGAAATTAAATTCATAATGACTTATAGTAAATGGAAAAAAAAACAGTAATCATAAAGTAAAAATCCCTGCAATGCAGGGATTTTTACTTTATGATCTAGAAATTAACTTTCTCTAATCGTAATTCGGTAGCTTTCGTCTCATCGTCAAAATTTTCAACCAGTAACATATATCCTTTTTTGGCGCTAGTAGCAAAAATAGTACTAGTCTCAGTCTTCAGGTTAAGAGTCTGCCTTTTAAACTCACCGTCTGAATAGGATATTATACCATATAAGGTTGTTTTCTTTCTGTTTTTAGAGTTTTTCTCATTATCATTAAGAAAGAAAAGATATTCATCATCTCCCAAATCCTGATAATCCATAAAATCAAACAATCCATATCTCTTTATAGTAGACGAATATGCATTGGTATTAGAAAATTTATTTCTGAACTTCTCAATTTCAAAACACTGGGAAACAGAAAAATCTTCGGCAAGTTCAAACAAATACATATTATTGGTAATAATTGGTTTATTCAAAAAGGTTTCACCAACTGCTATAACCTTACCGTTATCAAGCATAAGCATATTGTGTATATACATTTTGCCTTCTTTTTTTACAACCCCGTTTTTATTTATTGTTATACTCTTATTGTTTAGTAAATTCTCCCACAACAAATATTTCTTATCCAAAAGCTCTCCGGTTTCCTTGTCAAAAACAAACTTGTAAAGTCCTTTGCCTTTCGAATCATGAACAAAACCTTCTTTAGTTTTTTCAGACATGTTGCCCATCACATAAATCCTGTCATCCTTTATAGCACAATCTACTATCCTATATGTATAATCATCTTTAGGAAAAGGTACTTCTTTTATCAGGTTACCATTTTCAGAATTTATGAAAGTAACAGATAACTCATTAAGATACTTAGTAACGCTACTATTTTTTAGATAATGATTAAGCATCACAATTACTTCATTATCTGAATTAAGATAGCTTAAGGTAGTCAACTTTTTTGCTTTTATCTGATCATACTTAAAAGTCCACAATTCATTAAGGTCATCATCATAACGTACTAATCTTCTATCTGTCACCCCCTGTTTTTTATTCATTGTTTTAGAGTGAGCCATAAGTCCTACCCCGTTATAAAAAGTTATTTCTTCAGACTGGTTACTTGCAACATTGGAATGCTTACGATCAAATTCAGGGTTTTTAACTAAGGTATTTTTGTTATATATAAAAGGGTCACTTAACTCATTTGATGCAATATCAAGTATTCTATATCTTTTAAAATATTCTTCTCCCGCTATATCGTCTGCAAACCCAATAAGTAACTTACGCCCTTCCAAAACCACTTCAACATTAATTTTTTTAGCTGTAAAAAACCACGACTCATATTTCATTTCAGTGATAAAGCCATTAGTAACCTTAGTAAGATTCTCATCAAGAAGTACGTACTCCAGCTGATAGGTTTCCTTTGCCACTTTATCTGTTTCATAAAGCAGGAAGTACCCCCTGGTATTGTTGTGCTTATCTTTAATTTCAGCAGATGAATAAAACTTTCCTCGTGATAACTTACCCAAATCGGCAACCTGTCCGTATGTAAGCGATAAAACAAAAAACAAAATCAGTAAAAAACGATATTTCATGTTTAGGATTTAAAATTGTTTATAATAGTTTCCAAATCGGTCATTTTTATATTGCTTATAAAGCTAATAAACCTGTTAAGGCTTTTGGTGTTATTCAGGTTGTCGTGTTTAGGCACATACCTGTTTATGGTATAATTTTTTCGGGAATCATATATCTTAACAAGATTAAGATATATGATGTTTTTAAGCACGGGATCTTGCAGCTCATACTTATATAACTTCAACGCCTCATATAGTGATATACCATAATCCTGGGCCGAAAACATATTGAAAAGATTTTGATATACGCTGTTCCTTTTTATTTCTTCAAAACCTGTAGAACTAGCCGTACTGCTTTCAATAAACTTGTTATCAAGATAATCTTTAATGAGCGTTATACGTGTAGAGCAATCAGGATGTGACTTGAGTGAATCAGCATTAAACCTTTCATCTTTTGTATATGTTTGAAATAAACTTTCTTCCTGTTCAAAATAGCGTTGTTTAACCACAAAACCTCCCTTTTCAAAAATCTTTTTATAGTCCTCCACAACAAGAGAGTCTTTCTCAGTATCTGATACATCAAGCTTTTGAAGCAAGGATATAGCTGCCGCAGGGCTACGCTTGGTTTGCCTGTAAAAAACCAAACCTATAGAGTCGGCCTCAATCTCCTTTTCCCTTCGCTCACTATAACTCTGGTAGCGTATGTTTTTAAGTAAATTAGTCGCCATAGAGGCTTTATTATATTTTTGCTTTTTTATCTCCTTAGTCTTTTTAATCATTTCTTCAGAAGTGGATAAACGGGCATAAGCCTCTACATCCTTCTTTAAATGATCAAGAAACTGGTGCCCTATTTCATGACAAATCACAAAAACCAATTCATCTTCGTTATCAACAGCAAGAAAAAGTCCGTAGTTAACCACAACTGTACCATCGCCGGTATTATAAGCATTAACCTGAGGATCTTTTGACAACAGTATACGGTATATACCCTTATCAATACTGTTACTTGTAAGTATTTCATTCATAAGACCATTCAGGTAGCTATTAATATCACCGTCACAAATAAAATTATTATCATCAATCTTTTCTATAAAGTCTTCCTGTAAGCCTCCATATATCTCTTTGATGATATTTTTTTGTGCAGATGTTTCATACTCCCTGCTATTATTGATATTCTTAAACTTTTTTACATACTCAACTTTAAGCTTGGTAGCACAGGTATGAGATAAAGTATCAAGAGGTGAGAATGAAGTTTGCCCTTCAGCATAAAAAAAAGAAAAGAAAAATAAGAGTAGTAAACTGTGTTTCATAATGGTAAGGCTATAATAAAGTTCTCAAAAATACATTTTTTAACACAACAAAATAACTATAAATCAAAAAAAATGTTAAAAAACATATTACCCAAATAAAAAAGAAAAAGCAGCCCTCTTGCCAGATAAAAATTATTGCCCGAAATTTAGATTCGTAAAACAAACCAAAACCTTTATGGCAGATACAGCTCAATTTCTAAACACCATTACTAAAGGATATACCACAAAAGGCGACGCTATAACACTGGGAACAGCTATGCTTAACGGCGAACCTGTAGAGGGGGCTTATGTAAATGTTCCGCTAAAAACATTAAACAGGCACGGACTTATTGCCGGGGCTACCGGTACGGGTAAAACCAAAACCCTTCAAATCCTGTCAGAACACCTTTCCAACAACGGCATACCTGTATTGATGATGGATATAAAAGGAGACCTTAGCGGTATTGCCAAACCGGGGGAAGAAAAAAGCTTTATTACCGAAAGGCATGCCAAAATAGGACTTCCGTATGAAGCTAAAGGTTTTCCGGTTGAACTGATGAGCCTTTCCAAACAACATGGTGTAAGGCTTAGATCAACGGTTTCAGAATTTGGTCCTGTTTTGTTTTCAAGGGTTTTGGATCTTAACGATACCCAAACCGGGATTATGAGTGTTATCTTCAAATACTGTGACGATAACAACATGCCTTTACTGGATTTAAAGGATATTAAAAAAGTACTGCAGTATATAACCGATGAAGGTAAAGAAGAGATTGAAAAGGAATACGGACGCATATCTACGGCTTCAACGGGAGCGATACTCCGCAAAATAATTGAACTGGAACAGCAGGATGCCAACCTGTTTTTTGGCGAACTATCCTTTGAGATTGACGATCTTATGCGCATAGACAGCGAAGGCAAAGGCTATGTAAACATTATGAGGTTAACCGATATACAGGATAAACCGAAGTTGTTCTCAACCTTTATGCTCTCGTTACTGGCTGAGATTTATAACCAAATGCCCGAAAAAGGCGATGCCGACAGACCGGAACTGGTAATTTTTATAGACGAGGCACACCTTATTTTTGACGAGGCCAGTAAAACACTACTGGATCAGATAGAGACTATAGTAAAACTTATACGTTCTAAAGGTGTAGGACTGTTTTTTGTAACACAAAACCCTGCCGATGTTCCTAACGGTGTATTGAGCCAGCTGGGATTAAAGGTACAGCACGCCCTGCGCGCCTTTACTGCTACCGACCGTAAAGCCATTAAACTAACAGCCGAGAACTACCCTATCTCGGATTTTTATGATACTGATGAAGTGATTACGCAACTGGGTACCGGGGAAGCACTCATTACTGCACTTAACGAAAAGGGCATCCCTACCCCGCTTGCCGCTACTATGCTGCGTGCCCCTATGAGCCGAATGGACATACTTACAGAAGAGGAAATAAGCGAAATAAACAATAGCTCCAAGCTGGTTAAAAAATATGCCGAGGAAATAGACCGCGAAAGTGCCTGTGAGATACTTACCAAAAAAATTGAATTAATCACCGCACAACAACAGCAGGAAGGACAGCAAAAAGCTAAAGAGAAAGCCCGCAGGCAAACTACCCGAAGCTCACGAACAACTTCTACAAGCAGCACACTGGAAAAACAAATCATCAAAACGGTTACCAGTGCTACTTTTATTAGAGGAGTTTTTGGGGTATTGAATAAAATGTTCAAATAAAAAAAACACAAAACATTAACAATAAGCTAATTAAAAATAATTTCAAATTTTCTGTAACTTTTTTGCAACTCATTACGTATAACTATCTCAACACATAACTCAGAGGAGATTTTAGATGAGACAGCTTAAGATTACCAAGCAGGTTACCAACAGGGAAACTGCTTCATTAGACAAGTACCTACAGGAGATTGGAAAAGTAGATTTGATCACTGCAGATGAAGAGGTAGAGTTAGCACAACGTATTAAAGCCGGAGACCAGAGAGCACTTGAAAAACTTACAAAAGCCAACCTGCGTTTCGTTGTATCGGTTGCAAAACAATATCAAAACCAGGGATTAACACTTCCCGATTTAATTAACGAAGGAAATTTAGGACTTATTAAAGCTGCACAGCGTTTTGACGAAACCCGTGGTTTTAAATTCATTTCATATGCCGTATGGTGGATTCGTCAGTCAATATTACAGGCACTTGCAGAACAGTCCCGTATTGTTCGTTTACCACTTAACAAAATTGGTTCCATAAACAAGATCAATAAAATGTATGCTTTGCTTGAGCAAAGTAACGAGCGTGCCCCTTCTGCCGAAGAGATCGCTAAAGAACTTGACATGACAGTAAACGACGTAAAAGAGAGTATGAAAAACTCAGGTCGTCACCTGTCTATGGATGCACCACTTGTTGAAGGTGAAGATTCTAACTTATACGACGTTCTTCGTTCGGGAGAATCTCCAAATCCTGACCGTGAGCTTATTCACGAATCACTTCGCACAGAGATTGAAAGGGCTCTTGAAACCCTTACTCCGCGTGAAGCCGATGTGGTACGCCTTTATTTTGGCCTGGGTGACCAGCACCCTATGACACTTGAAGAAATTGGCGAAACTTTTGACCTTACCCGTGAGCGTGTACGCCAAATTAAGGAGAAGGCTATCAGAAGATTAAAACATACTTCAAGAAGCAAAATCCTTAAGACTTACTTAGGATAATCGTAAAAAGCCAAAAAAGAGCTTCCAAAATTCGCTTTTTTAGATTAAATTTGTATTTTGGCACTCCAAAATTTTGACTTTCAACATGAATAAAAATATTTAAGACACTTACAGTTCAATAACTGTTCGTTTTTTGATTGATGATTGAACTCCGGCTGATTACCGGAGTTTTTTTTTACACATACTTTAAATTTCCTGCTCAAAAATTATCATTTATCCACAATAACATGACTTTGCAAAGGTTACGCTACGCATTTTAAAAACTTTGCGCTTATATTTGCATAAATTCATACTCTAACAATAATGAAAAATACATTAATTGCACCATCTGTGCTTTCGGCTGATTTTGCCAACCTGCAACGTGACATCGAAATGATTAACAACAGTGATGCCGACTGGTTTCACATAGACATTATGGATGGCGTTTTTGTGCCTAACATTTCTTTTGGTATGCCGGTTTTAGAGGCTATTACACGCCATGCTAAAAAAACTATAGATGTGCACCTTATGATTGTAAACCCAGACCAGTACATTAAAACATTTGCTGCTCTTGGTGCTACAAACCTAACCGTTCATTATGAAGCATGTACTCACCTGCACCGTACCCTACAGGCAATTAAAGCCGAAGGTATGAAAGCCGGTATTGCTGTAAATCCACACACTAACGTAGCGCTTTTAGAAGATGTTATTAAAGATACTGATGTGGTTTGTATGATGAGCGTTAACCCTGGTTTTGGCGGACAGTCTTTCATTGAAAACACTTACAACAAAATCAAACAGCTTAAAGAAATTATCGTAAAACACAATGCTCCTACCATTATTGAGGTTGATGGTGGTGTAAACGATAAAAACGCCAAGTTACTTGTTGAAGCAGGTGCTGATGTACTTGTTGCCGGAAACTTTGTATTTAAGTCGGAAAACCCTACGCAAACTATTACCGATCTTAAAAAGCTTACATCGTTTTAATTTAATTACATATATACACTAATCTCAAAACCGCATCTATGAGACAGTATCTATTAACCATCCTGATGGTATCGGGGGTGGCATCGTTTGCCCAAAAAACACCCTATACCACCTCAGGCAAAAAAGTAACGGTATACAATACCGTTAAGGAAACAAACCAAAGGCTAACACCGGCACGGGGTACTATTTCGTTTAGCGAAAAGAAACAACCACTGGAAACAGAAGTATCTGTATTTGTAGATCCAACCCACACTTTTCAAAGCGTAATGGGTTTTGGTGGCGCTATTACCGATGCATCTGCCGAAGTATTTGCCAAACTGCCTAAAGAAACACAAAAACAGCTTCTTGAAGCATATTACGACAAAGAAAAAGGTATTGGGTACAATCTTGCCCGTACTACCATTCACAGTTGTGATTTTGCCAGCGAAAGCTACACTTATGTAAAAGAAGGCGACAAGGAACTAAAGTCTTTCAACATAAGCCACGATAAAAAATATCGTATTCCGCTTATTAAAAAGGCTATTGAAGCTGCCGGAGGAGAACTTACACTTTATGCTTCTCCATGGAGTCCACCTGCCTTTATGAAAAGTAACGGCAGTATGCTAAAAGGCGGTAAATTACTACCTGAATTCTATCAAAGCTGGGCTACTTACTACACTAAATTTATCGCTGCTTACGAGAAGGAAGGAATCCCTATTTGGGGGATTACTATCCAAAATGAGCCTATGGCAACCCAAAAATGGGAGTCTTGTATTTACACTGGCGAAGAAGAGCGTGATTTCCTTAAAAACTATTTAGGTCCTACAATGCATAAAGCAGGCTATGCCGACAAAAAAATCATTGCCTGGGACCACAACCGCGATATGCTGTTCCAAAGAGCTGCAACGGTACTTAACGATCCTGAGGCGGCAAAATACCTTTGGGGCATAGGCTATCACTGGTATGAAACATGGAATGGTAGTTTGCAAATGTTCAATAACCTTAAACTGGTTCACGAAACTTTCCCTGAAACCAACCTTATTTTTACCGAAGGCTGTAAAGAACAGTTTAAACTGGAAAAAATAAACGACTGGAAACTGGGAGAATTATACGGACACAACCTTATCAATGACTTTAACAGCGGCACAACAGCATGGACCGACTGGAACATTCTTCTTGATGAAACGGGAGGACCTAACCACGTTATGAACCTGTGCTTTGCACCTGTACACGCAAATACCAAAACAGGTGAGCTTATGTTTACCAATGAGTATTACTATATAGGTCATTTCTCAAAATTTGTTCAAAAAGGAGCTAAAAGGATTGCCTGCTCTACAAGCCGTAGTGCTATAGAGGCTACTGCTTTCCTTAACCCTGACGGAAAAACTGTGGTAATTGTAATGAACCGTGGTGAAGAGAAAGTAAACTATTTCCTTTGGATAAACGGTCAGGCTACAGAAGTAGAAAGTGCTCCGCATTCAATACAGACACTTGTTTTCTAAATCCTGAATAAAAAATATAAAAAAGCCTCCCGTTGGGAGGCTTTTTTCGTTTATAACCACTGTGTCCTAAATCCCCCCTTATAATGACGTTTAAACCTTCCTTTTACAATAACACTACCTCCTAACTTTGTAATATCAAAAGGGAAAAGCTTTTAAGTAATAATAATTATTATATCGTTTTCACAAACCGTAATAAACTAATATTCATAACTTTATAAAACCAACTACAAAATCAACCAAGATGAAAAATCTGATTAAAGTACAGGCACTTAACATTGATTTGGCCACTTTATTATTAAGGCTAATCTTCGGCGGAATGTTTGTTTATTATGGTTATATGAAAGTAGCAAATTATGAGGCATTCGCACCAATGTTTCAGGATTTTATAGGAATAGGAGCCAAACTGTCTTTTAACCTGGTAATTTTTGCCGAACTGGTATGTGGTTTCTTTATCCTTATAGGACTGTTAACCCGTTTTTCGGTAATACCGGTATTTATAACTATGATAATAGCCTTTTTTGTAGCACATGCCGGTGACGGATTTGACGCAAAAGCTATTGCCTTTGTGTATATGCTACTATGTATAGTGATTTTCATTCTCGGTAGCGGAAAATATTCGGCCGATGCCGTTCTTTTTGGTAAAGATTCAACCCCTTCAGATGAATAACCATTAATCAATCATAAACTTAAAATCAGCTATGAGAAAACTAAAGCTTCAGGTACAAATGTCTATTGACGGATATATTGCAGGTCCAAACGGTGAAATGGACTGGATGGTTTGGAACTGGGATCAGCAACTTAAAGACTATGTTACCGCTCTAACAAAACCTGTTGATACTATTGTACTGGGCAGAAAACTTGCCGAAGGTTTTATTGCACATTGGGAAAGCCAGTACAATAATCCTGAAACGAAAGAAGAAGCTCGTGATTTTCACCAAATCTCTAAAGTAGTATTTACTAACACCATTAAGGATAACCCGTGGAATAACACATCTCTGGCTCACAACCTTACCGATGATATTAAAAAATTAAAAGAATCAAACGGTAGTGACATCATAGCTTATGGCGGCGGAACTTTTGTTTCTTCTCTTATCAAAAAAGGACTTATAGATGAGTTTTTCCTGTTTGTAAACCCAATTGCTTTAGGCAAAGGCATGCCTATTTTTGAAGAGCTTACCGACAGGCAAAGTTTAAAACTTGTAGAGAGTAAAACTTTTGACTGCGGAATCACCCTATTGCATTACACCAAATAATATAACTTAACAATCAATCAACATGAAAATAATTAAACGAATACTAATAGTACTTCTTGTAATAATTGCTATCCCTTTTATACTGGCAATTTTCATTAACAAAGAATATAGAGTGGAAAGACAAATTACCATTAACAAACCTCAGGCAGAAGTTTTTGATTATGTATCACATCTTAAAAACATGGACGAATACAGTGTATGGATGAAAGATCCAAACATGAAAACCAAGTTTACAGGCTATGATGGCTATAAAGGGTTTATTTATGGCTGGGACGGAAATGAAGATGTAGGTGAAGGCGAACTGGAAATAACCGACATAAAAATCAACGAACACCTTGATATGGATCTTCGCTTTATAAGGCCTTTTGAAAGTGAAGCCAAAGTATACATGACAACTGAAAATTCAGGAAATAACAGTACAGATGTACATTGGGTTATGCAGGGCACCAACTCCTATCCTATGAACTTTATGAACCTGATGATGGATAACATGATAGGTAAAGATCTTGATGCCAATCTACAGAATATCAAATCTAATCTGGAAAAACAATAAAAATCAATCATAAAATGAGAGCAGTTAATCCTTATTTAAATTTTAACGGTAATACCGAGGAAGCATTCAACTTCTACAAAGCGGTATTTGGCGGAGAGTTTGTAACCGTTATACGTTTTGGCGAAACTCCGGGGTGTGAGAGCATGCCCGAAACTGAAAAAAATGGCATTATGCATATTGCCCTTCCATTAGGCAGCAGCTTACTAATGGGCACCGATGTACCTAAATCTATGGAGCAGGTAAAGTTTGGGACTAATAGCTCCATAACCATTGATGCAGAAAGCCGTGAAGAAGCCGACAGGTATTTTAACGGGCTTGCAGAAGATGGTAAAGTAGGAATGCCTATGGACGATATGTTTTGGGACGCCTATTATGGTATGCTAACCGATAAGTTCGGGGTACAGTGGATGATTAATTTCCAAAATCAATAATTAATTAAAACAGTCGGTTATCCGGCTGTTTTAATTTTAAAAAAATACTTAACTAAAAGAAATAACATGGAGACAATCATAAGTCAACTGGAAAAATCATTTAATGAAACAACTCAACTTCTTTCTGAATTCAACCAGGAAGAGATAAATACTATTCCTTTTAAGGACAGCTGGACAGCTGCTCAGGTTGGCTGTCACTTACTGAAATCAGGAACAGATAATATCCTAACCGAGTCTACACATCCCGTAGATGGTGCTCCCGATGAAAATATTGAAAACCTGAAAAAGCTTTTTCTGAATTTTGAAAATAAAATGCAGGCTCCTGATTTTATAATCCCTGAAGATAAAATATATAATAAGCAAGAATTAATCACTTCCTTAAAAGAGCTTAGTAGAAAAACCATTGAGGCAGCGCATAAAAGTAATCTTTCTCAAACAACATCACTACCCGACATTCATCCGTTAAAAGAAATGTCAAAACTGGAAATGATACATTTTTTAACCTATCATACCATGAGGCATAACAATCAGATTAGAAACATCAGGGCAAGCCTTAATGTTTAAAGTTTATCATTTTGCTTACCATATCATACAGTTCAGGTAATTTTTGCCTGAACTCATTTGGTGTTTCAAAAAAGTACTCTAATATAACCGCTATGAACTCAAACTGATTGGTATAAGCGTATAATCTGAAATAATCGGCCTGCGCAAGTTTCTCCCTATTAGCCGGCTTGCTTAAGTATTTCATAATGTTATCAAGCATATCCCTATACAATACAGAAGCTGTACCTACTGTCTTTTTACGAAGTGAACTAAAATGAAGAGCATGAGCAAACTCATGCAATCCTAAATTCAGGTTATCATTATCATACTCTATACCTTCCATAAAATGACGCCATGAGAACACTACAGCACCTACAGCCGGATTAAATTCCCCTTTATGATACTCCTGAGTTGAAAGAGATAAAAAAGTATCAGGATAAACTATTATTGTTTGAAATACATCTGTAAGATACTGTCGCATTCCAAACGTAAGCATCACACTTGTAGCGGCAATTCTTATTTTCATAGCATCGGTAACCTCTAATCCTTCTCTACCTACAAAATCATAGTATTCAATAAAAGCATGTACTCTGTGCCTAAAGTATTTTTTCCTTGCCGGAGAAAGATTCCTGTAGAACCTAAACTCTTTATTTAGTATTGACTGAGCTTCTGTAGGGATCTCATTGGTAAACAGGTACCAATGTACATACACAGGCTTATCAAACATAAGCATATAGGCCGGCTCAATAAGCACATTAAATGCCAGAAAAAGAAAAAACAAAGCTATGGCTATACATAAAAGCCCAACAAATAGTTCCAAAATACAATACGGGTTTACAGTTGCAAAATACTATTTTAAATTACATAAGAGTATAAAAAAACTGCTATCCTACATGTGCACAATAATGGCCATGAGGATAGCAGGGTTCAAACATAAACAATTCTATTTATGTTGTATATAAATTTAATTCTTTTTTAAGCCTTATCTCCTTTAACGATAATAAACTCAGATCTTCTGTTTTGAGCATATTGCTCTTCACTGCAGTTTTCTTTACAGTCAACCTTAGGCTCACTCTCACCATACCCCTGTCCGGAGATACGCTCTTTAGCAATACCTTTTGAGATGACATACTGAACTGTAGCCTTAGCCCTTTTGTTAGA